>JAUWNL010000005.1 GCA_030612665.1 archaeon | reverse complement strand
CTGCCATAAATCAGTTCTATTCAAATGTCCTCCTTTATCAACAACATAAGCAGTATAATTTATTGTTGAACCATCTGAAATTGCTGTGAAATTGTGTTCAAGTCGATATGTTCCTGCATTGTATGATGCATTTATTTCTTCGACGCTAAGGGCTCGATTGTAAATTTTTAATTCATCTATAGTTCCGTTAAAATAATTACCGTCTCCTCCACTTCTACTTCCAATATTCAATCCAATTGGTGCTCCATTATTTCCAGGACCACTTGTACCTGTTTGCTCTACCATATTTATTGATAAGTTTATAACTCCATCAAGAACTGAAAAAGAAAAGAAATACCATGTATCCAAGCTAACAATCCCGCTTTTACTTGTATAAGATGCACCATCATAATATGCTGCTCTTAAACTTGACGACTTAACTTGAATTATAACATAATTTGATGGAAATGGATTATTTTGGATTATCATTCCTTCTGTACTTTTATGATTAAACCATCCTGTTATTGTGAAATTTTTATTGTAGTTCAAATCAGGAATAGGAGAAATCATATTAACATAATCATCAACTCCATCAAACCTTAATCCTTGTCCATAATAACCTGCTGAAGTCCAGCCACTATTTTTATCTTCATCTATTTCTGTGCTTGAAAATCCAGTTAAGGTTCCATTGTTCTTGTAAACACTCATGTCTTCTGCAACTGTGCTTTCATTTTCTTCAAACCTCCACCAGCCGACTAAGGAATTATTAAAATCAAAGATACCATAATGTCCTGTTTCATCACTTGTTGTGGTGTTTAAATAAATATAATTTTTATTGATATGTGAGGCATTGTCTGGAGTTGGGGCTGTCCAGTTAACTAAAGGGAAAGTTATGTCAGGATTGAGCCATAATTGTAATTTACTATTATCAATAAAGTTTGTTGTTATGTTTAATCTTCTGTTGTGTCTTGTCCAGATATTATTTTTTGTTGCATTAATAGTATAATTTGTCTTCATATATTTTTGTGTTGAGTTCTGCATGTATTCAAGAACTGTCTGGCGTTTTATTCTCGAGTTCTGATAATCTTCCATGACTTCTTGAGGACTGAGGGCCCTGTTATAGATTTTTACTTCGTCGATTGTGCCGTTGAAATAAACAGCCCCACCAACATGAGCTCCAATCCTATTATTACTACCAGCAGTGTCAGGAAAATAATCTACATCTCCTTCTACACTATTTCCTAAAACACCATCTACATAAATAAACATATTATCTCCACCAGTAGTATTATCCCAAGAGAAAACAATATAATGCCAATCTCCCAAAGTCCATCCAGAAGTGCTCACTACAAACCCATTCCAAGTGTAAGCATAAACACCATCATCCTGTAAAAAAGCACCAAGATTATTTGAAGATATTTCCCAAACAAATCCTACCCTATCATCCGCAGCAGTATTGTAATGTTCAATCAAATAATTAGATGCCCTAAATTTAGGAGAAATCCACATTGAAATGGTTCCAGTACCTTTTAAATCAATTGATGAAGGAACATTAACAGCATCACCAATCCCATCAAACTCTAAACCTCCAGCAAGTTTTCCTTTTGTCCAGTTAACTGCTCCTTCGAGAGTTCCATCATTACTTCCTATTGAATCATCTGCATTTGTGCCAGAAGCATCTTCGAATTCCCACCATGAAACTAAACCTGATTGAGTTCCACCTTTTCCTGTTGATTCATTAAAATATAAAGTGTTATTAACATCATAAGCAAGAACATCAGCATCTTGGATTCCTGTGCTGTTTGTGTAGTTGACTTGGGCGTCGAGATAGTGGTGGATGTTTAATGAGCCTGTTGAAGCTGAAACAAAAGTAATAGCAGAATTTATAGTGCAATTAGTAAAATTATTTTCTCCTGACTGCCCTATTAAAATACTTTTTAAATCTGAAGAGAAAAAACTCGAATTTCCAGTGTTATTAGAAATTGTGCCATTCATTCCCCCATTATAATAAACTCCATAAGAATTTGCTGATGTTCCTATTTGCTCCATTTTACAGTTCTTCACCGTAATATTATCAAAACCTCCCGAATTGTTTATTCCATATCCCGTTCCAGTATCAGAATAATTAATTGTATATCCATTTCCATCAAGAACTATGTTATCTCCTGTGATGTTGAAACAGGTTGTGTCTCCTGCTACGTTATCAACAAGAATATAACTTGAATCTGCTTCTAAGTCTCCGCAGGTGCTTAATCCTCTTTTTCCAAGACCTGCTTGATAAAGCTGTAGAACTTCATTTGCTGAGAGGGAGCGGTTGAAGATTGCGAGGTCGTCGATAGAGCCGTTGAAATATCTCATGTTTGCTCCAGTTTCTCCCCTGCCTATAAATCTACTATTAGTTGAATATGAAACAACACCAGATGTGGTAGTGTTTGCTATTTCTACTCCATCCACATGTAAAGTTAAACTCGTGGAATTATATCTTAATACAACATGATTCCAAACATCATTTGTAATTGCACCAGGTTTTGTAACTGCTACATCAGCACCACCTATTCTAACTTGAGCCCTTAATTCACCATTATCATAAACTACTAAACGATTTTGCCAAGAATTATAATAGTCATACCATATTCCTCCTAAAGAAGCATTGTGTGGAGACTTAGGATATATCCATGCTGATATAGTAAATGATTCAGACATATTTAAACTTGTATCATAATTTACAGAAATACTATCTATTCCACCATCAAAATCATAACTTCCATTAACTTTTCCAGAAGAAGTAAAAACCGCTCCTGTAACACTCCCATTATTCCCATTACCTGAGAAATCTTTGACAACAGACGAGTTTTCTCCGACTGCTGAATCATTGTCAAAATGGAATAAAAGGACGTTTCCTGTCATGTTGAGCCAAAGCTCATCTGACTGGTTGTCTGGGAGTGCATCAAGAATGCTTGGTCCTCCTTGCCCACCTGTTATTTCAAAAACTTGTTCGCTAAGTTCTGGGACAATCCATGAGATTTTGTATGTTTGATATGTGTTATTTGTATTGTTTAATGGATTTGTTTCATTTGAGGCGCTTACGTTACTTGCCTCAACTTCAGAAATTGTTAAATTATAAACAGGATTATTTGTTATGTCAATTCTTGTTTGATTTGATTGGTTGATTAAATGATATACCTTAATTTGATCCTGCTGAGTTTCATAAGGATAATTATAACTGCTATTGTTTGTGTTATTGTTTGTGCTGCTGTCTGGATTACTATTGCCAGACCAGACAATTAGGTTGTTTCTCTTAACAAGAATGATGTCATTTGGGACATCAACATCATAGATTTTTCCTTTGTATGGCTGCTTTGTTATGGACTTGACTTTGATTGGCTGGTTGTCTTGGTTTAGGAAATAAATATCTTTTCCTAGGATAATATCAGCATAGACTTCTGATATTGGCGTTAAATCAAAAGATTTAAATAGTTGCACATCTTTCACAGGATACACTAAATTATGTGGAGGTATTAAAATGCCAAATTTAACATTGTCTGTGCCAGAAGAACTAAAACACAAGTTAGATTCCTTACCAGAAATAAATTGGTCTGAATCTGTAAGGAAATTTTTATCAGAAAAAGTTAAAAGAGCTTTATTGCTTAAGAAATTAGATAAAATGTTAGAGCATTCAGAGCTAACAGAAGAAGATTGCCTTAAGCTTGGAGATAAACTTAAAGAGCGCGTTTGGAAGAGACATAAAGCAGAGGGATGGTAAATGGAGTTAGTTGTTGATACTAATGTATTAGTGTCTTTTTTTAGAGATAATCCAGTTAGATTTATTATTATAAATTCAGGGTTGCTTGGTTTAGAATTATCTACAGCAGCATATAATCTACAAGAACTAAGAGATAACAAATCAGACTTATTAAAATATTCTAAATTAAAGGCAGAGCAAATCAAATCAGCAATTAATGAATTAGAGAAGTATGTATCTAGTTTTTCTTCAGATAAGTATAGCACATTTGAATCAAAAGCTAAACAATTAGCTCCACATGATAAAGACATTCCTGTATTTGCACTTGCATTAAAGTTAGGCTGTGCAATTTGGTCAAATGAACTAGCATTTAAACAGCAATCTGCTGTCAAAGTATTTTCAACATCAGATTTAAGAAAGTCGCTTGAAATTTGATTCTCTTCATAAATCCCGATCTTTCTCATCAATCCCAGCATAAACCTATGCTCTGAGCAATCTTCATCATAGACTTCTGTTATTGAGACTAAATTGAAGTCTGAGAGATCTTCCGAATTATCTAAATCAAAAGATTTAAATACTTCAACGTAATTATGTTTTTTAACATAATCTAAACAATTTGGAGGTAAAATGGTAAGTATAACATTATCAGTACCAGGGCAGGTAAGAGAACATATGAAAATGTTTCCAGAAGTTAATTGGTCTGGATTTATCCGATTGGCTGTTGAATCAAAAGTTAAGAAATTAGTTTGGCGAGAACAGATGTTGAAAAAGCTTGAATCTAAAGAAGAGCAGGAATTAATTAAGTGGTCTGTTGAATTAGGAAGGAAAGCAAAGAAAGGAAGATTTGCTGAATTAAAAAAGAAGGGCTTGTTGTAAATGTTATTGGTTATAGATAGTAATGTATTATTTACGTATTTTTGGAAAGATTCATTTACAAGAGATTTGTTAACTAAACATAAACTAATTTCTCCTGAGCTTTCTTTAAGAGAAATTAAGAAATATGAATCTGAAATACTGATAAAGTCTGGGATTTCTAAACAAGAATTTTCTTCATTGAGAGAACAACTTATTTTATTAGTTGATTTTATTCCAGTCGAACAGTATGCTAAATATCTAAGAGATGCTGAATCTTTATCTAAATGTTTTTCTAACAAAGATAAAAAAGAGTTTTTAAATGATGTTGATTTTTTTGCATTAGCACTAAAGCTAAATTGTCCAATCTGGAGCAATGATAGATTATTCAAGAAGCAATCTAAAGTAGATGTGTTTAATACAAGAGAAGTAATTGAGTTAACAACCCCTTCTGAAGTTAACTCAGAAGAATAAACCTTATGCTTAGGCGAGACAACAAGAGCTGAGCCATCTTCAAGCTCTATATTATACATCTCTCCGTCATAGTCATAAACCTGCTTAGCTGTTGGCAATTGCCATCCTTGTTTTCCAGTTTCTTGGTTAAGTGTTAAAACTTTAACATTATTTTTATTATTTTCATTATTAAATTCAGAAAAGTATTCCCATCCCTTGCTTGTCATAATCTCTGTTTTGTCATCATAACACTCAATGTCTTGGTCTTGGCTGTTAAGATTAATAGTTGTCATGGCTTTGACATTATGATAATGGCCTGAAAAATTGCTTCTTATTGTTACTTTCTTAATTGTTTTTTCTTGTGTTATTTGTTGACTGATGACGTCGCCAGTCAACCCTATTGATTTATCTTTTTCTTTAACTTCATTAATTTCTTGCTCTTCAATTGTTATGATTGGGGTTTCATATTCAAAATAAAAAGTATTATTTTCTTCTTCTAGTTCTTGTTCTAGAATAGTTGTTGAATCAAAAGGCAAGATGGTTTTTGCATGGCTGATGTTTTGAGCTTTTATTTTTGCTTTCCATTTTACTGGTTTGTTTATTTCTGCTTCTCCTTGTTCAAGTAAAAGTATTTCTGGTTCTGTTATGTTTGTTTGATTGAAGATAAAGACACAGAAATTATCTATACAGAAATCTTGAGTGCTTTGATTGTTATCATCACAATCTGTATCATTGATACATTGAACTTTAACATATGAACAATTGTTATCACGGCAATAATCAAATGTAAGATGGTTTTGATCATCGCAGTCAGAATCATTTATACATTCATATACTGGTTGTGTTTGGTTAGTTTGATTAAAGAAACAGAAATAATCAATACAAAAATCTTCTGTTGACATGTTGCTGTCATTACAATCAATATTATCGAGACACTCAATTTCTATGTAGGAACAATTTCCTTCTATACAAAAATCAAGTGTGAGGTTATCATCATCATTACAATCACTATCATTTAAACATTCTAAATTTGGATCGTGTCTGATTTCAAAGGTTCTTGTTTCGTTGAAAATTATCTTTTCAGTTTCTTGAGTTTCATTTGTTACATCTGATGCTGTTACTAAAAAGAGCATAAAAAGTACTGCTATAACTGCTAGAAGAAATATTCTTTTTATTTCACCTCTTTTTGTTTTTATCATCTTAGAATCTTCCAATATCCTCCTTTTGCAGGGCCAATTCTTTCCAATAATTTTTTTTGTTTGAGTTTTGATATATTATTTTCTACAGCAGTGGTGCTTATCCCCATTTCTCTTGAGATTTCTGGGATAGAAATAAATTTATTTCTAATAATTAATTCCAAGATTTTCTTCTGATTTTCACCCAACTTTTCACCCAACTTTTCAAGAATTTTCCCCACAGTTTTCCCCACAGTTTTTTCAGTCCATTTAGGTCTGTAGAATGTAATTGTAAAGAAATTTGTAAATTCAAATTTTGGTGGTGGCAATCCCGCATTTTTCATAGCTTTCCTCATTCTTATAATGCCAGAACCAACTTTTTCAACTAAATTTATTCTTTTGAATAAACTGAATAACAAAGGATTTCTTGCAAGACTTTTCTTCCCGAATTCTTCCTTTTTAATGCCAGAAACTAAGCCGCCGGGATTAGTAATCTCAACCCTATTGTCATAAATTTCTACCAAAACATTAGCGCCTTTTTCTGAATAGTCTCTATGAGCTAATGCGTTTACTAATGCCTCTTTTAATGCTTCTTCTGGAATCTCCAAAATTTCTTTTCTGGGACCAAACCCCTTTATATCATATTTTAATCTTAAATTCCTATAAAGAAAATCCACAGCATTCCGATAATTTGAACATATATCTGTTACAAAATCTTTTTTATCAATTATAAATGCCTTATTTTTTCCTTTATATAAAACACAGGTTACAATGGCCTGAGGAATAAATTCTTCTATTCTATGACAGAAAAACAGAACCCCAACATTTCTAAATTCTTCTTTATCATTCAGAACCCCAACATTTTTTAAAATGTCTTTAATAGAAAGCACATTACTTATTTTTGCTTTTTCTAAAAAGGAGTTGAATTTATGTTTATCAAATCCTTTCTTAAAAGAGAATTTTTTATTTATTATTTCATCAAACAATATTTTTCCTTCTTTGTTGAAAAATTCTCTAATTTCTGACACAGTCATCTTTTGAGAATTTGCCCCCTGCCTTAAATAAAATCCATCATGGCATTTATAGGGTTTATTTTTTCTTTCTTTTATGTTGATTATCAAAATTTTATCAAACTCCTCTAAAATAATTTTGATTGGAGGATCACAGTTTCTTGCAATATCCTGAATCTGTGATTTTAATTTGTTTGTAATATTAATTTTTTTGATTTTCCCATTATCATCAACGCCCAAAAATATTCTGCCTCCTTCAGAATTAGCAAAAGCAACTATTTCTTTAGCTAAGCTTTTAGGATCAAAGGATTCTTTAAATTCTATTTTTAGACCTTCTCCTTCCTGCAAAATAAATTTTAACTCTTTCTCGTCCATTTTAGTTATTCTATTTTTACAACACAATTTTCATGATAGTTTCCTTCAGGCCAATAGCTTGTATTGATATACTCAATAAAACTCTGGGTCTTTGAATTGGTCTGTTTTGTTATCTCTTTTGTTATTTGCCACATAATTTCTGAATTTGAATTAAAAATTTTACATTCTATTGTTAAATTAATATCTTTATTTTGAGAGATTAGAATTTTATGTTCAATTTCATTATCAAAAATCTGATTATTTTTAGGATTTTCCCATTTGATAGTGAGATAAATACATGTGCTGTTAATGCACAAATCATTTGTGCTTGTGAGATTGTCATCACAATCAATATCTTCCTGGCATTCTGGTGGGATTGGTTCTGGTATGGGTTGTGGTTGAGGCCCAGGTATTGGTTGAACTGGTTCTGGCTCTGGAATTGGGATTGGTCCTGGCTGTGGTTCTGGCACTGGCTGTTGCGGTGGTTCTGGAGGTATTTGTATAGGTTCTTCAGGCTGTGTTTGATTTGTCTGATTTATATTAATTGGTTCATAAATACAGAAATTATCAATACAGAAATCAAGTGTTGATATGTTGCTGTCATTACAATCAATATCATTGATACATTCTGGTTCTAATGGAGGTATTGGGAGGGGGATTATTGTTTCATTAATTGTTATATTAATTGGTCCTGTGAAATTATTTGCACTTGCTATGAGAATTGTGACCAGAAATGTGAGAATTATGAGTAAGGAAATTCT
Source organism: archaeon (assembly GCA_030612665.1). Lineage (GTDB taxonomy): Archaea > Nanobdellota > Nanobdellia > Pacearchaeales > UBA284 > JAUWNL01. The sequence continues at coordinate 32,735 of JAUWNL010000005.1, read as the reverse complement.
TTTTAGCTCGCTTTTTTTATTTTTCTTTAGATGCATCTTGCCTCTTTTTTGAATATTAAATAAGTTTTAATATTATTTTGATTATTTTTTCAAATTCTTTTTTGTTTTTTTCATAAAAATTCATAGGAATATCCTCTCCATAATAACATAATCTATTTCTGAAAAAAGACATCTGAGAAATTAAATAAGCTTCTTTTTCATAATCTGGATTTTGTTTATAAAAATAGGCGATTAGACATTGATGATTTTTTGATTTTAACCCATTTTTTAGGAGATAAGCAACTAGTAATTCCTTAATTATTTCATAATAATCCTCTACCACAAACGATACATTTTCTTTTTTAATCTTTGTTTCTTTAACCCTATTTAAACGCTGCATAGCTTTTTTTACTAGAGATTTTATTCTTTCTTTATCGATTTCTACTTTTCTGATAAGCTTCTTTTTACATTCTTTCCAGTTCATTATATCTATTTCTTTAATCATTTTATTTTGAAACTTCCATAAATTTTAATTCCATTTATTACATTATTAAAAAGATTAGCATGTAATTTATTCACATCTGCTTTTATAAATACCTGAATTTTGTGGCCTAATTTTTTTTCAAATTTACGCAGATTAGGTTGTTTTTTCATTGACGATTCTATAAATAAATCTATATCACTTTCTTTCATTGAGTCTCCCTTTCTTATACTCCCAAAAAGAATGATACAAGAAGGATTTAACATAGTTATAATTTCTTTAATTAATCCAGAATCAACTATCTTTTCTATAAAATGATTAGTTTTTTTTATTCTAAATTTTAGATTATTTTTTGCAGAATTATCTTTATTTATCATTTCCTCTTTTTTTAATTGTAAGAGAATTTTATGAACTGTTGACCTTGGTATCCGTGTTTTTATAGATATCTTTCTGACTGTGAATTTTTTATCCGGATATTCATAAAACAACTCTAAAACTTTTCTTTTATTGTTTTGTCCCATTTTGTAGACTTAAGTCCAATATAATAGACAACCCCCTATTTAAATATTTTCTTTTTAGCTCGCTTTTTTTATTTTTCTTTAAATACATCTTTTTCCTTTATCTCGTCGATAGATTTTAGTGTAACAGGTTACACTAGTGGAATAATTGGGGGTTATCTTTTCCTCTTTTATTATATTATTTTTAAGGGAAAAGAGATATATAAAACCTATTATATGCGATTAAAAAGAACTTTTTAATATTATTTTATTTATTTTATTGATCTTTTTTATGAACAGCTAAAAATCTTCTTGTGAAATAATTAAAAAAACCATTTTCATCTTTTTGTAGTGCTTTATAATAAGATTTTCTTTTCTTATATTCTATTATAAGCATAGGATATTTATTATGCCACAAGATATAATTTATTATAAGTCTGCCAATTCTTCCATTTCCATCTCCGAAAGGATGGATTCTTTCGAATTTATAATGCATCTTTGCTGCTAATTCAACTGGATTCATTTTTTTCTTATTCTCGTTATAGAATTTAATAAGGCTTTTCATTAATGGCTTGATATCTTGCCAATCTGGAGCAATATATGGGCCAACTTTAACTAAATAATGCCTAAATTCGCCGGCAATATCTGATTTTGTTTCTTCAAATAATTCTTTATGCCATTTTAAAATAAGAGGAATACCAAACTTTTCTTTTTTTGTTATCATTTCAAGAAAAACTTTAACATGCGCTTCAGTTTCTTTAATATCTCTTAATAGCTTGTTTGGAGCGATTTTATGCTCAACAATTTCTCTTGTTTCTTCGAGTGTTATTTTTGATCCTTCAATAGCATTTGTATTATAAGTAAAAGCTATTGCAATCTGTTCTTCTACCTTTTCTTTAATAGATTCTGGATATTTTCCCCATTCTTTTTGAAAATTTTTTTTTATTTTTTCAAATTGACTGAATAAAGAAATTTCATGGCATTCATCAAGAAAATCTTTTTTAATTTTTTCAATGCTCTTTGGAATTGTTCTTCCAAGATATTTCTCTCTTGTTATTATCTTACCTTTCTTTCTAAAGGAGTGTTGCAAATAATAAAATTCTTTCTTCTTTCTCTTTCTTTTTAATATTCTCATATATTAGTTGCCATTACAAACTATTTAAATCTTTTGTTTTTGTACAAATTGTAATGGTAATACGTCGGAGAAATAATTTGGGTGACCACAAAATTATCGAAATGTAGATAAATTATAATTTATATTCTTTTTGTTCAAATTTTTCAGTGAAAGTGAATATTTCTTTTTTCATTCTTGGATTGAGGGAGATATGAATCTCGTTAGTTGAGGGCTTAGCTAAGATGAATCTTAAATTAACTAGGTTTTTGAATGCTTTTTCTATTAGCTTTTTACCTTTTTTGCCGAAAAGATGAGCTGGCAGGCTTTTCTTTACTCTTGCTAATTCAGTATGAGCACCCCCCCATTTATTCATATTCATAAGTCTTTCTAATATAAGTTTCATAATCAATTTGATTTGAGCTGCTGACATTGAGAAAAAAAGAGATTATAGTTTAAAATGCTTTCTTCTTTTTTGGAATAACATTGTTTCAAAACAAAAGATTTATAAATATCACTAATCTGAATAAATTATGGAAAAAACAAAGTTTATATCTTGCATGGGAGATTCACCAACAGTAAGACTACTTGACTTTTTAATCACTGGCAGAGATTTTGATTATAGCCTGAGCGATATAGCAAGGGGTTCTAGAATTGGATGGGCAACTTTGTATAGATTATGGCCAAGATTTGTAGCAAATAAAATTGTAATGCCCACCAGAACAATTGGAAAAGCAAAACTTTTTCAACTTAATTCTAAGAGCAAAGTAGTTCAGAACCTTGTTAAATTGTATAAAATTATTCTAAGGAGTGATATAAAAACGCAGATACCACTAAGGAAAGCAATAGTAGCATAAAAAGTTCTCTAAAAAATGGGAAGTCGGGGATTTGAATTGTTTGAATTGTTTGAATTATTTCTTACAATCTATCTTTTTTTATTTAACCAAACTTAAACTTAACGAAACATTTATAAATGATTTTCTGAATAGATTATTATTAAATCTTAAATTAAATTGATTAATATAAGAATATTAATAAATATAAGAAAATAAGATGGCAGGAGAAAAACCAAACTTCAATATTGTATTTATAGGTCATGTAGACCACGGTAAAAGTACAGCTATTGGAAGACTCTTATATGAATCAGGAATGTTTTCTGAGCAAGAGCTTAAGAAGATGAAAGACATCGCAGAGAAGCTTGGTAAAAAAGGTTTTGAATTCGCCTTTGTCATGGATAGACTTAAGGAAGAAAGAGAGAGAGGAGTTACAATTGATCTTGCTTATAAAAAGATCATAACAAAGAAGTTTTCTGTGACAATTATTGACGCACCTGGACACAGGGATTTTGTTAAAAATATGATTACTGGAACAAGCCAGGCAGATGCAGCTATTTTGACAATTGCTGCTCCTGATGGTGTTATGGCACAAACAAAAGAACATGTTTGGTTAGCTAGAACCATGGGAGTAAGTCAGATTGCTGTGTTGATTAATAAGATGGACATGGTTAACTTTGACCAAGCAAAATATGACAAAGTTAAAGAGGATGTTTCTGTTCTCTTGAAAACTGCTGGTTATAAGATAGATAAGATGAATTTTATTCCTGCAAGTGCTTTTGAAGGTGACAACATCACAAAGAAAAGTGATAAGTTAAAATGGTACAATGGTCCAACACTTCTTGAACAGTTTGATGTGTTTGAAACACCTCAGAAACCAGTTAATTTGCCACTTCGAATGCCTATCCAAGATGTTTATAGCATTACTGGCGTAGGTACAGTTCCTGTTGGTAAAATTGAGACAGGTAAAGTAAAGCCAGGCGACAAAATAATTGTATTGCCTGCAAAGACTGGAAAGGGTGTTGCTGGCGAAGTTAAGACTGTTGAGATGCATCATGAAGCACTTAAGGAAGCTATAGCTGGTGATAATGTTGGTTTGAATATAAGAGGTATCGGAAAACAAGATATGGCTCGTGGAGATGTCATTGCTTTAATTGATTCGCCTCCAACAATAGCTAAAGAATTTTTAGCTCAGGTTGCAGTAATCAATCATCCAACTGTTATTGCACAAGGTTATACACCAGTGTTGCATATTCATACAGCACAGGTACCTGCACAGTTTGTAAAAATCGAAAAGAAGATTGACCCTAAGACAGGACAAGTAGCTCAAGAAAATCCAGACTTTATCAAGAATGGAGATGTTGCTATTGTAAGAATCAAGCCTGTTAAGCCCCTAGTTATAGAGACACAAAGTGTTAATCCTCATATGGCAAGATTTGCTGTAAGAGATGCTGGACAAACTGTTGCTGCCGGAGTTTGCATAGAGATAACAGAGAAATAGAAATAAAAGTAATCACTTTTTTCTTTTATTCTTTTTATTTTTACTTTTTTATTTTCTTTCTTATTATTTTGTAAATTGTTATAGTTTTTATCTTAGTACTCTATTAACTTAATTGGTCTTTTTAATGAATAGAATATTATATTTATAATCCATGACTTCTATTTATGTCAAATATGTTCTACAAAATATATATTGCAGAACAAGAGTCTTTATATACCATATGGTATACTATACAAACATGTATACTAAACAAATTTGTATATTAAAATGAAAATTATAACTTCAGTTCCTGTCACTGGAGAAGCATTTTACGATAGAATAGAACTTCTTGAAACTATAGAAAGCAGAATCAAAAGTTTTATTTCTGGGAATATAACTCATATAGCTATTGTTGGCACAAGAAAAATAGGAAAGACCTCAGTATTATTAGAAGCAAGTAATAGAATAAAAGATATCAAATTTGTTTATATAAATTTAGAGGTCATTGTAACGTCTCCAATTGATTTTGCAATTAGTTATATAAATGAAACTGTAAATCAAATTAAGGGAGAGAATTTAGAAACTGCATCCGATTTAGAAGATTATGCATTAAAACATAAAACTGGATATTCAAGAGTTCTTTTAAAATTATTAAAAGAATATAGAAATAAAAATCATTCATTATGTTTAAAATTAGCTTTTGATTTCCCAGAATTATTAGCAAAAGAAGAAAAAATTAAAATATTAATATTATATGACGAATTTCAAGATGTATTAGAATTTAATAGATATAAATTAAATCCGTTAGCAATTTTCAGAAATTCCTTTCAAAGACAAAAAGAAATTCTTTACATAATATCTGGGTCTTATGTAAGGGTATTATATGAAATTATCAGAAATTCAAAATCTCCTTTGTTTGGACATTTTGATTTAATAGAATTAAAAAACTTTGATAAAAATACTTCTAAGGCATTTATTAGAGAGATTCTCCAAACAAAAATTGATGCAAAAGCACTAAATTTTTTTGTTAATTTTGTAAGTGGGAAGCCATACTATATTCAATTACTTTGTTTGGAATTAAATGATTTAATAAGAAAGAACAGCAAACAAATAGTTGATGAAAAATTAATATCTGAAGCTATTATTAATCAAGTAATTAGACCTAATGGAGATTTATATCAATATTGTAAATATCTTTATGATACAACTCTAGAGAGGGCAAGTGGAGGAGGAATATTAAAGAAAATGGTTTTATTAATTGCTAGCGGAGTAAATCTCCCAGCAATATTGGCAAAAGAAATGAATATGACCATACAATCTCTTTTAATTTACTTAATAAGATTAATTGAAGTTGATATAATTATAAAATTGGGGAATAAGTATATGATAAGTGATACCATGTTTAAATTTTGGATCGTTAATACTTATTTAAATATTAAGTCTCCAAGAATTGAAGATATTGAAAGAAGAATAACAAAAATAAAAGAAAATTTATATGAACAGATAGCTAAACTAAAAACAGAAAGAGGAATTATGTTTGAAAGCTATGTAAAAGAAGTAATTAGTAAAAAGTTTAAAGGTCAAAAAGTCTCTGGTAGACTTTTTAATGTGGATGGGAATATTCAAGTTCCTATTATAAAAGAAATTAAAAATATTGATGAAGGGAAAATTGAAATAGAATGTCTTCTGATTGGTTCTGAAAATTGGTTAGTAGAAATAAAAGGAAGATTTGGTGAAGCTTCTGGAGAGGATATTAGAAAAATTATAAAGAAAAAAGAAAAAATAGAAAAGATTAAAAATATTAGGATAGATAAGTTATGGTTTATTTCAGAAGGTGATTTTAAAAAAGGAGCATATGAAATAGCAAAAAAAGAGGGAGTTTTATTATCAAATAGAAAAGCTCTTGAAAATTTACAATAAATAAAAAGCAAAATATATTATAAAAGAAGGAGATGAAGGATTTGAATAGGAGATAACAGAGAAATAGAAATAAAAGTAATCACTTTTTTCTTTTATTCTTTTTATTTTTACTTTTTTATTTTCTTTCTTTGTAACTCGTTAAGATGCCTATAATTAGTTATATATTAACATATAATTATATAAAAATATATAAGTATTTAAATTTAGTTATTTAAAAACTAATAATTATACTTAAATAGATAAGTATTTAAGTTTCTAGTTCTATAAAATAAAAAGAAATGAAAATCAAAAAAAATAAATCAACTTTTTTAGAAGTTTTTGGAGATACTCCTAAACTTAGAGTTCTTGATTTTCTTATAGAAAATCATTTCTTTGATTATCCAATGACTGAAATTGCTAAGAAGAGTAATGTAAGCTATAATTCTATTAAAATTTTCTTTTATGAATGGATTAAAGATGGCATTATTGTAAAAACAAGAAAAGTTGGAAAGTCAGATTATTTTAAATTAAATCTTGAAAATATTTTTGTTAAAAATTTAATAAAATTAGATTGGATTCTCACAAAAGAAGCTTTAGCTCCAACGCTAATTAGAAAAATAGAAAAACCAATTGCTACCTAAATTATTTAAGATATTATATTTTATAATATAAATCTTTTTAATGAGCACGCACGATTTTTTGTTTATTTCTCTTGTTAGTTTTATTTAACATGTGTTAAAAATATTTTACAAACTTATTAGTTTTATCCTTGTTCTTGTTGTTGCGAAGTTTCTTGCTACAAGAAATTTACAATTCAGTTTTTCTGCAGTCCTGATTATTGGAATAGTTGCTATGTCGTCTATTATTAAGGCATGCAAGACTCTATGTCTCTTCCTAAAATTGTATAAAGAATCAATTATTTTTGAAGAAGAGGCTTTATAAATTGTCTTGAGACCTTCTGGTGTTTTGATGATAAGTGCTGCTCCTTTTGTTCCTGTTAATTCTTCGAGAACTTGTTTAAAGAAATCTCTTTCTTCTTCTGTTTCTTTTGCTGGTTTTGCTGGGGCTGAAACTGATGATCTTATCATTGATATTGATTTTGTTATCGGCTTTTTTATTTCTTTTTTTATTTCTCTTCTTGTTGTTTTTCTGGGAGTTCTTGCTATTTTTATTTTATATTTTTTTATGAAATCTTCAACACTTGCCTTGTTTCTCAAACAAACTAGAACTTCTTTTTCTGTAAGTTCTTCAACTTCTTTTCCGTCAGGAGCTTTTGTAATACTGTTGATATTAATGTTGTTTATTGCATCTTTGATAATAAGAATTCCTCCCCTGTCCCCGTCAACAAACAAGGTCACTTTTTTTTCTAAGCTGAGATCTTTTATTGTTCTTGGGATAACTGTTCCATTCATTGCAATTGCATTTTTTATTCCATACCTGAGCAGATTGATTACATCTGCACGACCTTCCACAACAATTATTTCTTCATTTATGTTAATTTCTGGACCTGCTGGCAACATTTCATCGCCATAAGTTGTTATCTTAGATGTTCTTGCTTTTGTTGTTACATTTTTCCCCATTTCTCTGAATTCAGGTGTTGTTGCATTCAACTTTTCAAGCAATTTTCTTGCCCTTTCCATGACATATTCACGTTTGATAGACCTAACATCTTCTATGCTTGTTACTTCAAACTTAGCAGAGCAAGGACCTACCCTGTCAATAGTTTCAATTGCTGCGGCAATAATAGTAGTTTCTGCTTTATCAATGCTAGTTGGAATATCTACTATTCCCTGAGTTCTACTTTCTTCAGTTTCACAATTTGCATCTATTCTTCCTATTTTGCCTTTTTTTTGCAACTCTCTCAGTTCAAGATCTTCCCCTAATAAACCTTCGGTCTGGCCAAAAACAGCACCGATAATATCTGGTTTTTCAACTACTCCTTCTGCACTAAATTTACAATGGATTATATATTTTATTGAAGGTGGTGATAATTTTCCTATTTTATTCTCCTATCATCCCATCAGAAAGAAACTTAATTCAATATTCATTATCTAATATATTTCATATCTTGATATAATATCTTAATATATTTTGATATACCTATGTATTCTTATCAACTAAATAATCAAATCTTAATCAATTAATCCTCTTAAATATAAATTAAATGATTGAAATTAAAATATGTTATGATTATCTTGATTAAATTATTTTTCGATTTTTTGATTGAGTGAATTTTGATTTCTTCTGATTTGTGATTTATTTTATTCTTTTTTATCTTTCGATTTTTTATATAATCTAATTTCTGATATATGATGCTATTTAGAAAAAAGGAACATATTTAAATTTTTGCATATCTCTTTTGTCTTTTTCCTTTGTATTTTCTTTTCTTTTCTTTTATAATTAGAGATGTTATTTATTATCAAGGGTATTTTTCTTATTGGCACAGGAATTTCTTTAAGTAGGATTTCTAAGGCTTCTTGAGACATCTGTCTTCTTCTTCTTTCAGGATACTTTTTATAAATATTCATATTTGCTCTACTTGTTCCAATTTTCTTAGCTAAATAATATCCTGTCCATGCTTTTTCTCTTGCTTTAAATCCTAAATCAAGTAATTTGAGGATATTAGAATATATTATGGGCTTAGTTTTATGTTCTATTCTTTTTTCTAGACCTTTCCAATATAACTTAAACTCTCTTCTGTATTTTTTTAATCTTCTATTATATCTTCTTCTTTTTTCTTTTTTTAATTTATCTCTATAGATTTTTTTTGTCTCAAAATTGATTATTGCACAATTCCTCTTTCTTTTTAAAAAAAGAGCCTTATCTTTTTTATATATGTTTTCTCTCATTTTTTTATTTCTTTCAGGATGCTCTTTTCTATATTTATTTACAGCTTTTTTTCTTTTTTTAGGATTTTCTTTTGTATATTCTCTTTGATATTTATTATACCTTGGCCTATCTTTTTTTCTTCTGGCTCTTGCTCGTTTCTTGTTTAATTCTTTTACTTTTTTTATCCCTAATCTTCTTAATTGCCTTTTTAGAAATCTTTCTTCCCTTGCTATATATGCCCCTCTTTTTTCTATTCTGTCTTGTTGATTGATGTAATATATATATGGAACAAGATTTTTTTTATTCCATTTTCTTGGATATTTTTTTTCTAATTTATTACATAACCTCCCGATATAATGCCCGCTGCTATATTGATTTCTTCCATACATCTCACAATAATTTTTCCAGAGAATTTCTGGTTTTATCCCTTCTTTGACTCCTTTTAGAAAATAATTTAGTTCTTCATCAGAATATGCCCTATAAAATCTCATTTCTTTTTCTTTTTCTTTTTCTTCTTTTACTTTTTCTTTTTTCATCTTTTATTTTCTTCTGGAAGTTAAAATTTGAATTTGATATTCATCAATCTCCTTAATATCCTTAATCTTTATTCTGGGTCTTTTATTTGGTTTTTGATGTTTCACATCTGGATTATAATTTTGGATATGTTCCATAATTCTGGTAGAGATGTGTGTTTCTTTAAGCATTACTTCAAGAGTTTGTTTAGGCATGAATGTGTTAAATCTATTATAATGATTATATTTAAACATCATCTGTTTTGAAACTGGCGGTTTTATTAGTTTTGTACGTATATACTTTTCTCCCCATTGTTTAATATAAGCTTTTAGACCTAATTGAATTAATTTTAAGATGTCAGTATAATAAATAAATCCCTTCTTTTTTATTTCATCTTCGAGTTTTAAATAAAATTTCTTGAATTTTTTTTCATCTTTCTGCCTTTGTTTTTCACTGATTATAGCATCATCCCATTGTTTATTCTGCATTTTTTCCATTTCATATTTTTCTATTTTTTTAAGATTGAAAATTCTATAGTTCTTACATCTTTTTTCATGTTGTCCTGGATTTAAAACGCGCCTATTTTGTCTTGCTTTTTTATCTTGCTCAAAATTATTTTCATTCCATTTTTTATTAGAAGCTAAGATCCTTTCTTTTCCCTTGGCAGTTTGATAATATGCTCTCTCCCGCATTTTTTGAGAGGCTTTTCTAAAAAGAACAATTTCTGGATGTTTTTTTTCTAGTCTATATAAAAAACCAGTAATACCCATGAGGGTTCTATCAAACTTCTTACAAAATAATCTTACAAACTTTTCAGGTTTTATCTTTTTTTTGACATATCCTGATATAAAATTTATTTCTTTTTCAGAATAAAGCCTGTATTTTATCTGTGGTTTCATTGGTTTCATCTAATAATAAGATTAATAAATAATTTAAATTTTTTTGCAAATAGAAATATATATTCTTAATACACTTAATACATTTAATACATAAAGCCAGTGATGCTTAATTTTTCATTGTATTCATCAACAAGATTTTTTAACATTAATTCTCTAACTTTGTCTTTGTTTTTGTCTTTATTTTTATATTTTCCAAGAAGCCAGGCAAGTTTTATATATGCTGTTTCTGAAAGAATGTCTCTGAGATAGAGAACACCAAGCTTATGAATTTTTCTCGCTCTTTCATAAACAAATGGGTCAAGTGTACCATAAATTGTTTGAGGAGCAAAACAAATAATAATTCCTTTTTTAATTGCTTTTTCAAGTGGTTTGAGCCAAGAACGTGAGACATGGCCAAAGCCAGTTGCTTCAATGACTAAGCCCTTATAATCCTGATTTATGAAATAATCAAGAATCTTGGGAGATAAATTTGGGTGCCACTTTATTAAGGCAGTTTTTTCATTGAAAAAAGGCTCTGCCTTCACTTTCCTGTTGTTTCTTTTTTTACCTTCCTTAATCTTTTCAATTCTTCCATCAATATGGATTTTTGCGAATGGAAGGGTGTTTATTGGTCTAAAAGTGTCTCGACGTGAGCTGTGCATTTTCTTTACTTTTGTTCCTTGAAGAGCAAGACAATAAGTATCATTCGTGGTTCCATGTCCAATAACCATAACTTCAGCAAGATTACTAAGAGCTGCATAAGCTGAACAAGTAAGATTCATGAATGCATCACTACTGCCCCTGTCAATACTTCTCTGGGCATATGTTATAATAACTGGCTTGTTTAGATCCCTGAGCATGAAACTGAGTGCTGCAGAAGTATAATGAATTGTGTCTGTTCCTTGCAAAATAATTACTCCGTGGTTTTCTTTTTTATTGAGAAGTTTTTCACATAATTTCGCGAGTTCTTGCCATTCTTTTGCTGCTATGTCTTCACTAAAAATTAAAAAAGGTTTTTGGATTGTTGTGATATGTGCAATCTCATTTAATTTTGGAGCTAAGGCGAGGATTTCTTCTGGTTTTTCTATAGGTTTTGCTGCTCCTGTCTTGTAATCTACTTTTGAGGAGATTGTTCCCCCTGTGATGATGATTGCTATGCCAGGAAGATTTTTCTTTTTTCTTAGTTTTAATGGTTTAACTTCCTCTATGCTTGATTTTTTTACTTTTATTTCCTTGATTGTTTTGATTTTCCTTTTTTCTATTCCAATGTTATACCCGCTATTGAGCTTTAGAAGAATAATATTTGGGTCATATGATTCAATAATCATTCCTTGGAATTCTTTATCTTTTGTCTTAATCTTAACTTGTTTGCCTGGTTTTATATTTTTCATATTTTGAAGAGACTTGAGGAATATAAAAAAGTTCCGCTCTTGCATTTTATCTTTATATCTTTTTATATCTTGTATTTGATTGAGATAATATTATAACATTTGATATAAAAATATAACTTCTATTAAACAGTTAAGGTATAAATTTTGTAAACAAAAAGAGTATAATTTCTATTAGTATAATTATGATTATACAATTTAAAAATAAAAATATTTATAAATGTCATATAACATATGACAATTGATATAGAATGTATGACAAAACAGAATTAAGAATATTAAAACAGGTTTATGTAATGCCAGGAATTCATAAAAGAGAATTATCAAAACAGCTTAAACTAAGCATGCCTTCGATAGATTATGCGATAAAGAAAATTGACAACCTATTAAAAAAACAAAAATCAGGAAATCAAATAAAATATTTCTTAGATTATTCAAAAGGAGCATTGACTCCAATGTTGTATGTAGTTGAATATTTTAGGCTGGATAAACTTCCTACAAAAATAAAATTATCTATAAGAGAATTTTTAAAGGAATTAAAAGAGAAGCCAACAATTGCTATTGTCTTTGGCTCATATGCTAAGGGGGATTTTACTAAAAATTCAGATATAGATATCTTATTAGTTTTTCAAAAAGTAGATAATGGAAAACAAATAGAAAACACAGCAAAAAAAGTAAGCATGAGAAATGATACAAAAATAAATCCCATTTATCTTGATTATGGTATTTTTAAAGATTCTTTTCATAATTCGACCAAAGAATTTTTTAGAAATCTCAAAGAAAATAAACTGCTGCTTATAGGAATTGAATGGTGGAGATTGTTAGAAGATGAAGAAACCTGATTGGAAAAATTAGGATAACAATTTTTATAAACTTATTTTTCCTTTTATTCTACTATAATCGAAAGATGTTTATTTTATACTAAACCACAAACTTATAAATGAATGAATATTCACTTTTATTGATTGATTATTCACTAAAATGGGGGAAAACGACGAGCTGATGTTAATGGTTTCTAAAGAATAATAAAAAACAAATGTTTAAATAGTTTAAACGATTGTTTAAAAAATGGAAACAATATTAAAAACAGGATATGAAAAAATAACATATCTTTTTTATATAAATAAATCTAAAGAGATACATTTGAGGGATATTGCTAGAAAAGCCAAGTTGAATGAAAATAGCGTGACTAGGTTTTTGAAGCAATTAGAAAAACAACAAATATTCGTTTCAAAAAAAGAAGGTAATCTCAAAAAATATTCAATACAAAAAAATCAGCAGGTCTTTGTTATTTTTTCTTTATTTGACATTAGAAGATTTAATAAATTACCAAGCATCAGAAAAAATGCGATCAATAATTTTCTTGAGAAATTAGATGAAAAGCCTATTATTGTTATATTATTTGGTTCAACAGCGAGGGGAAATTTTACAAAGGATTCAGACATAGATTTATTGTTAATTGTAAACAAAAAAATAAATACAGAAAAAGCAGAAGACTATGCAGAATCGCAGACTGGAATAAATATTGCCTCTGCCCAATTAAGTTATAATGCTTTCATAAAAGAAATAAAAATTAAACAAGATAGGGTGATTCAATCTGCAATTAATTTAGGATATCCTTTAACTAATCATCTTTATTATTACCATCTTATATTACAATGAAAATTAAAGAATTAAACAGACTTATTGAACATTTGGATTTAGTTAATAAAAAGATTAAAAAATATGAAAAAAAGAAAATAATCAGGAAGCAGTCTTCAGATAAAAACGAAATTTTGGGCCATGTTGAAAAATCAGAGCATAATCTTAAATTTATTTTGGATAATTTAAGAATGGGTTATTTTGATTGGTGCATTACCGGGTGCTATTATGCAGTTTATCATGCTGCCCTGGCACTAATTATTGCAAGAGACCATGTCTCAAAAAATCATGATGCTACTCTTTGTATCTTAATAAAAGAATATTACAAACATGGAATAAACAAAGAAGATGTAAAACTGATCAATAAATTCTTTTTAGACTATCAAGATTTATTATTTTATATTCACTCAAAGAATAGAAGAGAAGAGGCCACATATTCAAGTAGCTATAAATTTGATAGAAAAATTGTTGAAGAATTAAGATTAAAAGCAATTTCTTTTGTTAATAAAGTGAAAGAAATATTAAGAGGCCAGCCGAAAAGATATAAATCTTTATAAATTCAAAAAGATTGATAATAAGAAGAAAGAGAAAAAAGTGATTATTTCATTAATACAGTCCAAGTTATACTAAAAATAATATAAACATATATTAAAAGAAGTATAAACATAAATAAACATAAAAATCATTAAATTAATAATAAAGGAGGAAAAGAGCATGGATAAAAGAGGAGAGTTGTTAGTATTAGTTTTTTGTTTTGTTTTTGTATTTATAATTGGATTTGTTAGTGCAGCAGATATAACTTCATGCCGAGATTTGACAGCAGATAGTGAACATTATGTTTTGACACAAGATGTAGGAGCTACTGGTAGTTGCATGAATATAACTGCTGACAATATTGTTCTTGATTGCAATAATTATCTAATAAACTATTCTAATTTTACAGAAGGATATGGTATTAACAATTCTGGCGGATGGGATAATATCAGTATAATAAATTGTTTAATAAACCAGACAAATATTACTATCCAGGGATTTCATATTTTTATGAATAATTCTGATAATTCTAGTGTTGAATATTGTAACATGACAAATGGAAAAGCAGGAATCTTAGTGGTAAATTCCCATAATGTTACAGTAAGCCATAATTATGGATATAAATTTGATTATGGAGCAGCAACAGAGTGGGCAACTTGTGATCCCTTTAACACAACAAGCTCATACAAATTCTATGAATCTGGAATCTGGCTTGTTGGAAGCAACAATGGAACTATCTTTAATAATACGATTTATGGAGATGTAACAGAAAACGGAGCTTCAAATCATGGTGGAACAGAAGCTGGAGTGACATTATGCAAATGCAATTATACAAATATAACCCAAAATAAGATTTATTATGCAGATACTTTTGGATTTATTTTTTCTCAAAGTCATTATAATGATTTCTTTTATAATATCATAAATGGCTCAAATACCTCTGGAGCAGTAAATACAAATGATGGAATTATCATGGGGGGAGCCAGTGGGGATGTTGATGCTGGAGCTTGCAATAATAATAATCTAAGCCATAATGAATTTTATGATTGTTGTGAGTGGGGTCTTTTCTTATCCCAAGCAGATAATAATACACTTTATAATAATACTGCAAATAGTAATGTTGTTGGTATAAGAATTGGAGGAACTTCAAGTTCTAATAAATTATATGAAAATACTGTTAATAGTAATACTGATTATGGAATTGGAATAGAAGGAAATTATAATGAGGTAATAAACTTAACAAGCACATCAAATACTGAGAGAGGAATCTATATTACTGATTATCTTTCAGGATATTGTCTTGGCAATATTATAATCAATGCAGAAATAGATTCAGCTAAGTATGGAGTTTATTTTGGTGTAGATCATCTTGGCGGATGTCAGAACACTACAATAAAAGATTCAATCATAACAAATTCTGGAACAAATGACATTTATGCAATAGAAGGTTTAGAAGGAATCCAGATTTTAAATGCAACTTTTTTAAATGTTTCCTTTGATAAAACTAAAATATCTTTTAGTCCAGATATTGATTATGGAGCACTCTACTTTAAATGGTATGTTGATGTTGCAACAAACTATACAAATAATTCAGCAGGAAATGGAGCAACTGTAAATTTTTATAATAAAAGTAAAGCTCTCAAATATACTGACACAGTTGAATCAACAAGTCTAATAACAAGACAAAATGTGACTGAATTTTACGAAACTTCTGCAGGAAAAACATACATGAATAATTATGATATGAATGCAACAATAGCAGATTATATTTCAGAAACAGAATCTGTTAATGTAACAACAAACATGATTGATAGTAATAAAGTTCAATTGACTTTGAGAAATTGTGGTTGTGGAAGCTCCACTTTCAATTATACTTGTGGGGAAACTGTTACAGAATCCTGTACTTTAAATTGTAATGTAAATGCAACTGGAACTTGCTTTGATATTGGTGCACATAATCTTATTTTGGATGGAGGCAATAATATGATCATGTATAGTTTAGAGAATTGGGGATTTGGAATAAATAATACTGATGGATATGATAACATAACAATAAGAAACTTTTGGATTAATCAGACCAATGTTAGTCATCAAGGATTCCACATTTTCTTGAATAATTCTGATAATAGTACTGTTGAATATAATAATATGACAAATGGAAAAGCAGGAGTTCTTGTAATAAATTCTCATAACGTTACAATATCACATAATTATGGTGCAAGATTTGATTATGGAGCAGCTACTTTATGGACGACCTGCCATCCTTTTAACTCGACAGACCCATACAAATATTATGAATCTGGAATATGGCTTGTTGAAAGCAATAATGGAACTATTTTTAATAATACGATTTATGGAGACATAACTGAATCTGGATTTTCAAATCATGAGGGTATGGAATCTGCAATAACTTTATGTAAATGTAATACCACGAACATAACACAAAATACTGTTTACTATGCAGATACTTTTGGATTTAATCTAGCTCAAAGTTATTATAATACTATTAATTATAATTTTGTAAATGGAAGTAATTTTACTGGGGTAGCAAATACAAATGATGGAATAATTCTTGGAGGAGCATCTGGAAATGTAGATGTTGGAGCTTGCAATTATAATAACTTGAGTCATAATGAAGTTTATTCATCCTATGAATGGGGATTGTTTTTATCTAATTCTAATGAGACTTGGATAATTAATAATACTTGTAAGAAAAATAATGTTGGAATTAGGGTAGGGGGGACTTCAAGTCATAATAAATTACACAATAATTCTTTGATTAATAACATAGGGGGCACCTTAGGAGATGGATTACTTGTAGAAGGACAAAATAATGAGGTAAATAATAATGAAATAAATAATAATGAAAGAAGAGGGATTTATGTAGATACTTCTGGAGCTTTCACTGCTTCAAATAATACTTTTAAAAATAATAATTTATTAAACAATGGATACGGAATCCGTGTAGATGGTGCAGTAGATAACGAATTTATAAATTTGAATATAAGTGGTTCTACAACAAAAGATATTTATTCTATTGATGCGACCTCAAATAATACTTTTTTAAATGTCTCTTTTGATAAAAGCAAGACCGAAATAGTTGAAGGAACAATTTATGTCAAGTGGTACATGGATGTTTTTGTAAATTATTCTAATGGAAGCATTGCTCCTGGAGCAACTGTCAATGCTTATGATAATGCAAGTAGCTTAAGATTTACTGACACAAGTGAAAGTGATGGTTATATAACAAGGCAGAATGTTACTGAATATTATGAAAATTCCACTCAAAAATATTATCTAACAAATTATTCTATGAATGCTACAATAAATCCTTATTCGCCAACAAAACAAGTTAATTTCACAAACAATTTATTAAAAGAAGATGATAATGAAACTGTATTGACAATTGATAATACTGATCCTGTTCCTACCTTGACAATAAATCCAGCATCAATTGTTCTTGAAGGATCAACAACAATAACTTGTTCTGGAACAGATTCAGGGGGAACTGGGCTTTCTTCTGTGATTGTTTCAAGCAGTGAGAATTCTTCCATATGCTCAAACTCAAGTTGTTCTGGAAATTCTTGTTCTTGCCAAGCAGATAGTTATACTCCAACTTATGTTGGAATTCATACAATAACCTGTTTAGTTACAGATAATTCTGCTAATACTGATACTGCTGCTGGAAACCTTGAAGTTACTGCCGGCGGCGGAGGCGGCGGCGGAGGCGGCGGAGGAGTTGAGCCGCCTGTACAACCACCTGAAGAGCCTTATTGTGGAGATGGAACTTGTGATTCTGGCGAGGGAGAAACATGTGAGAATTGTCCTGAGGATTGTGGTTATGTTCTATGTTCTATTTTTGTTTCTGGAACAGCATTTTGTTGTTCTGGCCTCGAGCAAAATACAATTTATGACATGGCTTGTTATACTTCAACTGGCTCATGTTCTGGTTGTGAGATGATTGGCTCGAATGTTTGCACAAAATGTGGAAATGGTTTGTGTGAGAGTTGTGAGAATTATTGTAATTGTCCTGAGGATTGTGCTGTGTGTGAGAATATTTGGCTTGAGGTTGAGATGGTCTTTGGGATTGATGAAGGAATTTATATTCCAATTATAACTCCAATAATCCAGCCAATAATTAATCCAATTCAACGCGGTCTTGGGATGTAAGGAATTATGATTTTTTTATTTCTTTATTTTTCCTTATTTCTTTATTTTTCCTGATGTTTTTTATTTTTTTCTTGATTATAGAAGACAGTTATACTTTAACATATATACTTTGATATATATGTTAACTTGCAACAATGTATTTAAATAAAATTAGAATTATATATCTAATTAAAATTTTTTAATTTTATTCAGCATCTGGGGGAAGTTGAATAAAATCAGGTGAAATTCGTCGGTATTTTTAAATTCTAATCAGTTATTACTATATTATTTCTCTTTTTTTCTTACATAAATAAATTTAAACATATATATAAAACTTTCGGAAAAAGAATATAGGAGGAAGTAAAAGATGGTTTTAGATTTTGCAAAAGAAGCAGTTGAAGGAGCAGATAAGTTTGGTATTAACTTTGATGAACTTAAGGCAGGGAAAGCAAGTATTAAAGTTGTTGGAGCTGGCGGTGCTGGCTGTAATACAATAACTTGGCTCTTCAACAAGGGAATTCAGGGAGCAACAGTGTATGCAGTTAACACAGATGCTTTACATCTTAGTGTAAGTAAGGCTGATGAAAAAGTTCTGATTGGTAAAGAATTAACCAGGGGCTTGGGTTGTGGAGGTTTTCCTGAAAAAGGACGCGAAGCAGCTAAAGAATCTTTGGTTGACTTGAAGAAGGCTGTAAGTGGAGCTGATATGTGCTTTGTTGTTGCTGGCGAAGGTGGCGGTACTGGTACAGGTTGTGCACCTATAGTTGCCCAGCTTGCTAAGGAACAAGGAGCTGTCACAATTGGTGTAGTCACAATGCCTTTTGAAACTGAAAAAGCAAGAATTGACAAAGCAGAATTTGGTTTACAACAATTGCGTGAGATAGCTGATACTGTCATAGTTATTGATAATAACCGTTTGGTTGATATTGCAGGAAATCTTCCTGTTGAGCAGGCATTTGCAGTAGCAAATGAGCTTATCAGTACTATGATTAAAGGAATAGTAGAGACTATCACAATTCCATCATTGATTAATCTTGATTATGCTGATGTTTCAGCAATCATGAAAGATGGTGGTGTTGCTGTTATTGGTATTGGTGAAAGTGATACACAGAATCGTGTTGAAGAAGCTGTAAAACAAGCTATGAGTCATCCATTGCTGGACATTGACTATAAAGGAGCATCTGGAGCTTTGATCCATGTTATTTGTGGTGATGACCTAAAGTTAGAGGAACTTAACAATGTAGGTCAGCTCGTTACTGAGAACTTGAGTCCTGACGCACAGGTTATTTTTGGTGCAAGAATAAACAAGGACTTTAAGGGAAAAGTGAGAGTCATTACAATTATAACTGGAGTCAAGAGTCCTTATGTGCTTGGAAAGGTCGCAAGACCTGAAGTAGCTGCGACTCCTGCAATGAGTGAATTAGGAATAGAGTTTTTCAGTTAAATGGAAATTAAAAATTTCCATATTTACTCGAAAATCTTCGATTTTCAATAAAACTGAAAAATAATCGATTGGAAAATAAAAAAATAGTTTCATGTTCCCCTTAGCCTTTGGGTTTCTGGCTAGCCCTCGTGGCTAGCCACCTTTTTTATTTTGAATAAAAAAGGGAGGGAATGGCATAAAGGCAGAAAACAGGGGATTTCCTTTTTCTTTTTTGTTTTTATTTCTTTTCTTTAATTTTTATATTTTTATTAATTTAGGAGTAAAGAATCAAAAGAATAAAAAACTTTAAATACCCCTATCAATTGATACTATAAGAAAATGGGAGCTCTAATGCAACAAAAAACAAGAATTAAAAATTATACTGTAAGGTCTCCAACACTCCAGACAGTTTTTATGGTAGAGGAATTTATCAGAAAACATAACAGTGAATTCAAGAAAACAGAATTATTTGAGAAGTTGCCAAGAAAAGTAATGTGGAGCACTTTCCAAGTTATAATAAAATATCTAAAAGAAACTTACCGGATCATCATTGAGAAAGATGGAATAGTTACATACATATGGAATCCAAAATTTTACGAGAAAATTAAAAACCGGCCAGAGATTAAATTATGAAATCTAAAGTTATTTTTATTGACAAGGAATTAGAAAATGTTTTTCATAGGTTAGATAATAAGGATCCAATTAAAAGGGCATTAATAAAAGCAATTGAAAATATAAAAGAAGATCCTATGATTGGAAGAATTGTAAAAAAGAAATTAATTCCTAAAAAATTAATAAAAAAGTATGGAATTAATAATCTCAGAATTTATAATCTGCCTTCTGTTTGGAGAATGTTATACACAATAACAGCAAGTGAGATAGAAATTATCTCAGTTATTTTAGATTGGATGAATCATAAAGATTACGAAAGGTTGTTTAAATTTTAAATTTTATAAAAATCTTTTTCTTTTTTGTTTTTCTTACTAAATTTTATAGAAACTTTCTTTAGAAATAGATTCTTCAGCTTTTTCCTTAAATTCTTGCTCGGTTTTTTCTCTTTCTATTTACTTTTTATTTACTTTCTATTTAATAACCATTCTTTATTCTTTCTTTGTAATACCTAAGAAGACCTTTTGGAACTGGCTCGTCTTCAAGCTTAATACCAAAGGATTTTTCATATAATTTTGCTATTAATCCAAAATTATGTTTATTATAAGGGCAAATAACCCACGAAAATCTAGAAATTCTTTTTGAATCAGTAAAATCCACACAGTATCTGATTTCAGGGGGATTTGGTGAGCCAAGCTGTAATGTGATATAAATCCATGAATTTTTACTCATGCATGCGCTCATCCCTGTCAAAAACTTTTCTAAAGTCATTTTATTATCGATTTGCCTTGCCCAAGAAACTTCACAATTTAACTTATCAAACCATTTTTCTACTTCAGAAAGATCTTGACAAGAATACATTGCCTTAAGAAAAGATTTATTTTTCTTGATTCCTTTTTTTCTAATGTGAGCTGATTTACATAAACCATTTTTTATTCTATTTTTACAAGAAGTGTTTTACCATAATGTTTTTCCCAGGCAGTTTTTCCAAAAGATTCTATCATTTCTCCTTTAGGAATAAGCATAAAAGGTTGAAAACAACCTTTCTTTTTTTCATAATATCCCTCAGCTTTTACAATAGGTTCATTAAATTTAAATCCAATTGTTAAAAAATCATTTCCATTCCAGTAACCTATGTTGCTATTCCTCCCTCTGCCAAGATAATATCCTCCCTCGATTAATTCTTTTTTGGGAATTTGCTTTAATCTTTGTTCAAGCATTTTTTCAATCAAAGATCAACGAATTTTTCCTCAGAAATAGATTCATCTTCTCTCTTTTTCATTTCAAGCTCGGTTTTTTCTCTTTCTGCTTGTATTGCTGCATCTTTTAATGAACGAATATGATTTGCTTCTCCCAAGTTGCCTAATCTTTCATAAATAACTGCTATCCTATCTCTGATTTTATTAGCATCTTCAAGACTTGGCTTATAAGTGAGAATTTTTTGATAAGTGTTCATTGCATTTCTTAATCTATTTATTTTTTCAAAATATTCAGCTCGTTCTAGATAAATTGCCATAACCTTGACTTTGATTTGTCCTTTTTCACTTTTCTTTTCAAGAACAAGAGCCTTGCGGAAAAAATCATCTGCACTAAAATAATCATTTCCCTTGATGAACATCTCTGCAGTAAGCATAAAGAAATTTATTTTTTCATCAAAAGTTTTTGCCATATCAGCTACTTCATGATAATATTTAGCTGCATTACCATACCAATTTTTCTTTTTATAGAGATCAGCTAGAAGCTGGAAGGATAGTTTCCTTATCTCACCTGGAAGATTTTTTTTAAGCAGGTTTTCAAGATATTCCATCTTGCGCTGGTCAGTTTCATACATTGCAAGTCCTCGAAATAATTCTCTTTCATCTATTTTTATTTCCATTTTTTTCTTTTGTTTTTTCCTAAATCCCCAATTCCCTCACTATTTTTAAATAATCAGGATAATAAGTTCCAAAAAAACTTTTTATTTCTTCTTTTTTATATCTTGAAATTTTTTTATTAGAAAGTCTTAATTCACTAATTTCATTTTCATCTCTTTTATTTTCGAATTTATAAAATAAAATTACTCCTGGTCCAAGTTCATAACAAATGACTGTTTTTCCTTCTTTTACTCTTTTAATAATATCAATTAATTCTTCTAAACCCCCTATTTTATCTATAGACATCATTTTAACGCACATCCAGCTTTTTTGCTGGCTTTATTTCCCCCTGGCCCCATTTATTAAAATAAGCAATCATCTTTAAGTCAGGTTTTTTCTTAGCCTTTCTTGGTTTTTTTGTTGGCTTGCCTATTGGAAGTATTGCTTCCACATGAATGTTTTGTGGAATATTGAGAATTGTTTTAATTTTTTCTTCATCAAAAGCCCCAACCCAACAACAAGCTAATCCAAGATCTGTTGCTTTGAGAAACATGTTTTCTATAGCTGCTCCTGCTTGCTGTCTTGCATATTTTTCAGCCTGATTCTTGTAGCTTCGGGAAAGTTGGGTGATGTCTGAACAAATTACAATAAGATACGGAGCATCAGCAATAAAATATTGTTGCAGGGCAGCTTCAGCAAGTTCTGCTTTCTTTTTTTCTTCGTTTACTATAATTAATCTGACTGTGTGAATGTTTCCTGCCATTGGCGAGAATCGTGAGGCTTCAGCAACTTTAGTTATTTCATTAAGAGAAACCTTTACTGTTGAATATTTTCTAATACTGCATCTTCTTTTCAGGACTGAGTCAAAATTCATACAACAACAAGAAGAAAGAAGTATAAAAAGTTTATTATGATTTTTCACATCATTTTTATTATTGTCTTGTTATTATCTGTCACTTATCGATGAAAACATACATAAACCTTATAAACTAGCCGTATGTTGGATTTTTATGGCTTTAGGGGAGAAACATTATAAGGACATGTTGGAATTAGTGAAAAATGCCTTAAATATAAGATCAAAAGAAGTATTTCAAGATCTTTATAGGGATATTTTAACAATAAGTCCAAATTATATTTTACAGAGGGATCTTGAAGCAATGGTTAACTGGTCTTTATGTTCTGCTGAAATAGAAGAGATTTTGGAGGGAAGATTTCCTTTTAGTGATGCTACCTTGGATACAATATTTAAGGCATATTACCCAAATTTAGAAACAAAGATTAGAAAAGAAAAAATAAAAAAAGTTTTTTCTTTTATTAAAACAGAATCTAAAAAAAAATACAATATTCCTGAGACCTGGAACTGGAAAATTAATTTAGAATCTTTAAAAATAATTCAAGGACTTGCTCATGGAATTCAGAAGCCAAGTAAAGAAAGAATAAAGACTTATTCAAAGATTGGTATTGCATTAAAATGGCTCCAACATCCTTCAGTTAAAAATAAATTATTCTCCAAATTACAAAAACATATTTTATGGTTAGGAGATACTTTTGGAAAATACGAAGAAAAAGAACTTATCAAATTAAATAAATTTTTAGAAGACCCTTTTCCTATGTCCGAACAAGATCTTCAGGTCCTTGAAAAATCAAAATTGCTTGATATTGGTTTATCATATTGTCATAATCAGATAAAGGAGTGTATCGATAAACTAGAAAAATATGGAGAAGAAAGAGAAAAATTTATTAACAATTATGAAAAAGAAGAAAAAAAAATTTTATCAAATGTAGAATTAAATCATGAACAGAAAAAAGAAAAAATAAAAAATCTTGTAAAATGGAAGAGAAAAATAAAAGAATTTAACCAGTATTATTTGATATTAAAATCAGTTCAAACTTTAAAGAAACATGCTAAAGATAGTGAAATTATAGAAGAAGAGCGTTTTAAAAATGAACTTCTCACAGGAGGGATATTTTTACCCTATACTCAAGATGCCTATGTTTCAACTATTTCAGATCCTATCGAAGCATTATTAATATATCAATCTACTAAAGAAGAGAGAATTAAGATTCGTGTTTATGAAACTATTACTTTAATAAGATCTTATTGGAATATTAGGAATGTATATATCGGGTATAAGGAAGAATCAGGAACTGATGCTAAAACCTAGAAGATTAGAATAAGATGTTAAGGGATTAGAATATCAGAAGATTAATTTTAGCATGTTGGCATTGTTGATATAATCTCCAATTGAATCATGCCTTGCGTGCTCTTGGAGTATTTCTTTTTCAAGACTATCTTTACTTGAAATGAGGGAAGAATATTGAGTTTGTTGAGAATCTGCTTGAGCTTCTAAAAAAGTTATATCTTTATTTAAATATTTTAATTCTTCTTTTGTTTTTATTAAAGGCAGTGGATTTGTTGGATGCCATTTATTTTTTACTTTTTTTCTAATTTCGAAATGTAAATGGGCACTTGTGGATACTCCTGTTGATCCAACATAACCTATAAATTCTTCTTCTTCTAGTTCTTCACCTACTTTTAATTTAGGATCTTTTCTTAGATGACCATATTTAGTCATCCATCTTCCTTCATGTTCTATATCTACATACCACCCATAACCTTCTTTATTATATCCGACTTTCATAACTTTTCCTTTTTTCACTGCAAAAATTTTTTTACCATATTTTATCCCCATATCTATTCCATCGTGATGTTTTTGTATTGGTCCTCCAGTGGCAGTTCTATGAACTGGATGGATTCTCCAACCAAATGCTCTTGCACCAGTGATATGATCTTTATTTATAGAATCTAAAGGACAGATACAGAAAAATTTACTTGCTTTTTTATCTACTATTGCTTTTTCAAGATTTTCAATTTCTTTTTGTGTTCTTATTTGGATTATTTCGTTTTCTTCTATAAAGTCTTGAAGATTTTCTTTAGCTTCAACATATCTCATAAATTCTTGTTTTGTTTTATGATTTTTAATTGCCTCTTCAGTTGAATCATATGCATATTTAGCAGGCATAAAACCAATGCCCATTACAGTTGCTAAGAATAATGCAAAAACATAACTTGGTTTCCAAATTCTAGATAATCTTGATTGTTCGAGAATTACTTTTCTATCCACAAATTGTGAAAGTTTTTTACGAGAATCACTGGAATATTTTTTATCATTTAATATGGAATTAAATTTTTCTGATTTATATTGATCATCATAAATTTTTATATTTTCACGCTTTTCTTTGGATAAATCAAGCAAAAAGGAGAGGTTTTTTCCTATTTCTCTAGTTTTTTTATTTCTATTGTAAGCAGCTCTTATAACATATTTCGGAAGGTTGGGTTTTAGATTTAGTTCTTCAAGAGAACTTTCATTTATTTCTTTTGCTAATTCTAAAAATGCTTCTGCAGACATATCTTTGAGTTTACTATCTATTCTCACCTTAACCATAAAATGTCGACGATACTATTATTTATAAAACTTTCTAATGTAGTCATTTTTAAATAGTGAATAATCCTTCTATTTATCAAGAAAAAGGACAAGAGAAGAATAAGAAAAGAATAAAAAAGAGTTTTGTTTTGTTTTATCATGTTATTTTTAGAACTTGCCCGTGTTTTTGAGAAAGTCGAGGGAACTACGAAAAGACTTGAGATGTTCGAGATTCTAAGCAGTTTTTTTAAAAAAGTCTCGAGAACAGAAATTGACGAGACAGTTTATTTTTCCCAGGAAAAATTAGTGCCCTCTTTTAAGGGTATTGAGTTTAATATGGCTGAAAAAATGGTTGAGCGAGCAATAGCTAAAGCAAGTGGTAGAAAGATATCTGAAGTTGAAAAATTATATAAGAAAAAGGGAGACCTTGGACTTGTGGCTGAACAATTTCTCGTGAGAAAACAAAAAACTCTTATTCCTTCTAGAAAATTAAGTATTACTGAAGTTTATGAAAAACTTATGAAAATCGCTATGGTTGGTGGAGCAGGAAGTGTTGAAAGAAAAATTGGCATGTTGAATGGTTTACTTACTCATTTATCTTCGATTGAAGCAAGGTATGTTGTAAGATTTGTTCTTGGAAGAATGAGGTTAGGAATTGGAGATCCAACAATTATGGATTCTCTTAGTAAGGCTGTGAGCGGAGATAGAATGAAATTACGTCCTGAAATTGAGAGAGCTTATAATTTATGTTCTGATCTTGCTCTTGTTGCCTCCACCTTGTTTAAAAAAGGAGTTAAAAGTTTGAGGAAGTTTAAGGTTCAAGTTGGCTCGCCTATCAGGATGGCTCTTGCTGAAAGATTACCTAATGCTAAAGATATAATTAAAAAAATAGGTAAATGTGCTGTCGAGACAAAATATGATGGTTTCCGTCTTCAGATTCATAAAAAGAAAAAAGGAAACAAGATAGAAATTTTTTCTCGGAATCAAGAGCAAATGACACACATGTTCCCTGATATAATTGCTGCCTTGAAAAAACAGATTAAAGCAGAGAGTTTTATTATTGAGGGAGAGGCAGTTGGTTATAATGAAGAAGCAGATGAATTATTTCCTTTCCAAGTTACAATAACAAGAAAAAGAAAACATAAAGTAAAAGAAAAAGCACAAAAACTACCTGTCGTGCTTTTTTCATTTGATATTTTATACTTAAATGGCAATGATTTGACACAAAAACCATATCATGAAAGAGGTTCTCTTCTCAAGAAGATTATCAGAAAAGGGTTTGTGATTCGTCTTGCTGAAAAGATTGTGACTAAGGATCCAGAGAAACTTGAGAAATTTTTTGAAGAAAATATAAGTCGTGGAACTGAGGGGATTATTGCTAAAAGACTTGATTCAGGTTATCAAGCAGGAGCGCGAAACTTTAATTGGATTAAATTGAAGAGAAGTTATAAGAGTGAGTTGAAAGATACAATTGATGTTGTCATAGTTGGTTATTTCAAAGGTAGAGGAAAGAGGGTTAAGTTCGGAATTGGTGCTTTGTTGGGGACTGTTTATGATAAAAAGAAAGATGAATTTAAAACAATAGCTAGAATTGGTTCTGGTCTTAGTGAAAAAAAATGGGTGGAGATTCGAAAGATTCTCGATAAAATTAAAGTTAAAAAGAAACATGCTCGTGTTGATTCTCTTATTAAGGCTGATATTTGGTGTATTCCTAAATATGTTTTTACTATCAAGGCGGATGAAATCACAAAAAGTCCAATGCATACTGCAGGCAAGAAAAAAAATGAGCCAGGTTATGCTCTTAGGTTTCCAAGAATTCAGGGATGGATTCGTGACAAGAAGGAAGATGATTCTACTACAGTCAAAGAAATAGAAAAATTATTTAGAATGCAAAAACATGTATCAACAAGATTTAGAATAAAAAACAAATAGAAAATAATAATAAATAAAAAAGAAAATAAAAGTAAAAAAGAAAATAAAAAAGAAATAAAATAAAAAATAAATTATCTAGAAATTTACTTCTTTTTTTTCTTTTTCTTAGCTTTCTTCTTTTTCTTCTTTCTTCCGCCGCGAGCCATCTTTGCTTCACAGACATTTCCCTTACCGTCGACGTAATAAAGATAACCTTTTTTTCTTTTTATTACATTCTTCACAAGAACTTTTCCCATTTTGTTTAACCTCCTTTTACCTTTGGTTTTTAAAATTTAAATATTTAATATGATTTTCAAGAATAATAACCATAAATGCTATTTAAACCTTTCGTTCCACGACGGGAAATTAGCATTCATTGGAAAGTGCTCTTAAATTTTTTGAATAAAAAATCAACTTTTCTTTTAGAAATGGTGTTATGATGTTTAAATCCCCCGCCAAATGTCTTTGGAATATGCAGAATTTCGTGAATCAGAGTTTTCATTTGCTCTTCTTCTTTCATATTATCAAAATTTTCACTTATTATCTCAATAATATAAGAAGCTTGGACCTTTAGACATTTTTGCATTATCTTCGGTAAGGCATGACATCTGGCAATAATATTTCTGCTTGCACTGCCATTGCTCCTGATACAATGAAGTCTTTCGAAAGGAATATGATTAAATTTAAGTTTGAGAATTATACTTTCAACTTTTCTTCTGATGTCTGGGGCATCTTGATAAGATATCATCTTTTGAATTTTACTTCTAATTTATTATCTTTAATTGTTATTATTGCATATTTTCCTTCTCTGGCTGGACCAGGATTCACTGCCATAGTTTTCCCAATTTTATCTTTTCCTTGGTTCTCATGTATATGACCAGCAATACATAATACCGGCCTATATTTCTTAATCATATCTTTTACGATTATTGAACCCCAATGTTTTCCGTATTTTGGTGATTGTTTATTTGTTATTTTGTCTAACTTACTTTTATAAGGCACATTGTGTGATAGAAAAATTGTTGATTTCTTTTTCTTCTCCGCTCTTTTGAATAATTCATTAATTTTCTTATACCTTTTTCTATATTTTCTTTTCTCCTTTTTAGTTCCTTCTTTGATTTCTGGGGCTGAAGATATACCATAACCAATTATCTGAAAACTACCACAACCTCTGAGTTTATTATGACAATTTTTTATTTTCTTATATCTTTTAAGAATTTTACTAAAGCGGTCTTTTTTTTCATATTCCCCTCCCGATTTTTTATTCCCTACAAAATCAACGTTTCCAGGAACTAGATAAATAGGTAATTTAAGAGAATTTAATTTTTTTAACACTTCTTTTATTTTTATTAATTCTTTATTTAACCATTTTCTTGCTTTTTTCTTTCCTACAACTTCATACCACTTTTTTTCAGAATCTTCTCTCATTAATTTAAAAGCAATTTTCCTTATTTTATCATAAGGGGGAAAATCTCCCTGTGACAGGACAACATCAATTTTTTCTTTCTTTATTACTTGCTTTAAATTTTTAGGGATTTTCCCATGAAAATCTCCTATTGCTAAAATTTTCATTTTGTTATTTTCTGATTAAGGCAAAAAGATTTATAAAGCTATTTGTGGGTATTTTATTATTCTATTATCTAAAATGGGATTATTTGGCGCTAGACAATTGAAAAAGAAACGAAAGAAGATGCGTTGGCATAATTGGATTTATAAAAAAAGAGCACTTAACCTTAGGGAAAAGTCTGATCCTCTCAAGGGCTCAAGTCAGGCCAAGGGCATTGTCTTAGAAAAATTTCAAAAAGAAGCAAAGCAGCCAAATTCAGCAATGAGAAAATGCTGCAGAGTTCAGCTTATTAAAAACAATAAACAAGTTTCTGCCTTCATCCCAGGTAATCTTGCTCAAAAATATATTGATGAGCATGATGAGGTTATTATTGAATCAATAGGGGGAAAACAGGGTCGTGCTAAAGGAGATATTCCTGGAGTAAGATGGCAAGTAATTAAAGTAAATGATCAATCACTTAAACAACTCGTTCGCGGCAAGATTGAAAAAGGTAGGAGATAAAAGGAAAAGGTAAAATGAAGATTTTTGGTTTATATGATACACAGGATGTTAAGGTTGAAGATTTTGGACTTAAGAAATATATAAATTTGGATGTTAGATTAGTTGTTAAAAGTCACGGACGTCATCGCGAAAAATTTGCCAAAGCTAAGATTAATATTATTGAAAGATTGATTAATCTTTTGAGTGTTGCAGGCCATAGAGGTAAGAGACATAGAGTAATAACAAAGACAACTGGACATTATACTAAACAAGCAAATGTTGTTATCAAGGCATTTAAAATTATTGAAGAGAAAACTAAACAGAATCCTATTCAAATCCTTGTAAAGGCTATAGAGCATGCTGCTCCAAAAGATGAAGTAACTACAATTGAATATGGTGGAGCAAGATATCCTCAGGCTGTTGATTGTTCTCCCATGAGAAGAATCAGTCTTGCTCTTAGAAACATTATTCATGGAGCTTATGATAGATCGTTCAATAAAAAAAAGAAGATTTCTGAAACTCTTGCTCTGGAAATTATGGCTGCTGCTGAAAAGAGTAATGAAAGCAATGCAATTATGAAAAGAAATGAAATGGAAAAGCAGGCAGATTCAGCAAGATAAAAATGGCAAAAGAAACGAGGGTCGATAAATTTAAAAGAATTATCTTCAAGCAGGAAAATATTAGAAATATCTGTACTAGTGCGCATATTCATCATGGAAAAACAGCAATGACTGATAATCTTCTTGCTGCTGCAGGGATGATGGCTTCAAAGTATGCTGGTGACCTTGACAAGGGGATGATGACTTGGCAACATTCAGATGAACAAGAAAGATTATTGACGGTGGATGCTGCAAATGTTTCTATGGTTCATGAATATGACGGACATGAATATTTGATTAATTTAATTGATACTCCTGGACATATTGATTTTAGTGGAAATGTTACTAGGGCAATGAGGGCTGTTGATGGCACGATAGTTTTAGTTTGTGCAAGCGAAGGAATTATGCCCCAAACTGAAACAGTAATCAGGCAGGCTGTTCGTGAAAGGGTCAAACCAACTTTATTTATTAACAAGTTTGACAGACTTATCAAAGAATTAAAATTAGGGCCTGAACAAATGCAAGAAAGAGTTGTGAAGATTATTAATGATTTTAATAAATTAATTAAAAAATACTGTGAAGAAGAATATAAAGAAAAATGGCAAGTAAATATTGCTGATGGCAGTGTTGCTTTTGGAAGTGCCAGAGATAATTGGGCTTTATCTCTTCCATACATGAAAAAAAAGAAAGTTTCATTCAAAGATATTGATAAAATTTATAAAATGGAAGAAAAGGAGAGAAAGGAATGGACATGGGAAAATGCTCCATTATATGAAGTTATTCTCGATATGGTTATTAAACATCATCCTAATCCTATCGAGGCTCAGAAATATAGAATTCCAAAAATATGGCATGGAGAACTTGAAAGTGAATTTGGCAAAGACCTTCTTAATTGTAATCCTGATGGAGAGGTTGCGTTTATTATTACTAGAATTATTATTGATTCCAGGACAGGGAAAGAGCTTTCAATTGGCAGACTTTTTTCTGGAAAGCTTCGTGCTGGGATGGAAGTTTATTTAGGTGGAGCTAAAATAAAACAAAAAGTCCAACAAGTTTTTATTTATGATGGGATAAAGACTGAGGCAATGGAAGAAATTCCTGCAGGTAATGTTTTAGCTATTGGAGGAATTGACGGTGCTGTAAGCGAAACTATAACTTTAGAACCAGAAACTCCTTTTGAAGAAATAACCCATCTTTTCGAGCCTGTTGTTACTGAAGCTATTGAAGCAAAAAAACCTTCTGACTTGCCAAAATTAATTCTTGTCTTGAAACAAGTAGCAAAAGAGGATCCTTCAATCCAAATTAGAATTAATGAAGAGACAGGACAGCATCTTCTTAGTGGAATGGGCGAGCTTCATTTGGAGATTATTGCAAATAGAATTAGAACTGAAAAAAATGTTGAAATTAATACAAGCCCGCCAATTGTTGTTTATAGAGAGACTGTGAAAAAAGAATCAAGAGAATTCCAGGGAAGAAGCCCAAATAAACATAATGTCTTTTTCATAGTTGTTGAGCCTCTCGAAGACCAGGTTTATAATGCGATTCGTTCTAATGAATTATCTAAAGTTAGAGTCAAGAAGAGAGATGATAGACTTGTCAAGCAGCTAGTTATTCATGGAGTGAGTCATGATGAAGCTAGACAATATCGGGAAATCTATAAAGATTGTGTTTTTTGTGATAAAACAAGGGGGATTGTTGCTATTGGCGAGGTTATAGAACTTGTTATGGATGGTTTTGAACAAGTTATTGATCAGGGCCCTCTTGCAAGAGAACCTTGTACTAAATTAAAAATATCTTTAATGGATACTAAACTTCATGAAGATGCAATTCATCGTGGTCCTGCCCAGGTTCTTCCAGCTGTAAGAGATGCAATTAGATTATGTATGTTTGATGCTACTCCTGTTCTTTATGAACCTATCCAACAATTAAAGTTTGAGGGACCAATGAGCTTTATGGCTGAAATAAATAGTATTATCCAGAGTAAAAGAGGACAATTAATGAATGTTGAACAAGAGGCTGAGATGGATCATATTAGTATTGAAGCTAAGATGCCAGTCAACGAGATGTTTGGTTTGAGCAATGATTTGAGAAGCGCGACTGAGGGTCGCGCAACTTTTTTCCTTGTTGATCAATTTTTTTCTCAGGTCCCAAGAGAACTCCAACAAAAAATTGTAAGGCAAATTCGTCAGAGAAAAGGTCTGAGCGAGAATCAATAATTAATAGATAAAATAAAAAAATAAATAAAAAATAAATAAATGATTAATAAAAATAAAATAAAAAAATAAATAAAATGGAAAATCTTGATATTTTGCTTAAAGATTCTAATCTTTTTATTAATTCTATCTGCGACGCAGCTTTTAAATCAAAGAAAAAAGACAGATTAAGTATTCCAGCCAATAAACATTTCACTATGCTTTATTTTGTCAAAGGACAATGGCATATTAATTATGAACATACGAGAGATTTGAGAAAAGAAGAAAATCCAATGATTGAATTATATCCTCATGAGATTCTTTTACCTATTACTTTTAAAGAAGCAGAAGAACTTGCTGATAAACTAGAGCCTCCAAATTTCTATGCTTACAAATAAAAATATTTTAAAAACCCTCTTTCTTTATTCTTATTATGATAATTGAGGTAATAGGAAGCATTGGTT
>JAUWNL010000037.1 GCA_030612665.1 archaeon | reverse complement strand
ATTTGATACAAATTTAGTTGTAGTCCAGTTTCCATTACTGTCAGCACTTGCATAAACAATATTATTATTGCTATTATTTAGTTGTCTCCATGCCCCATGTAAAATATCATTATTGTCCACATCAATGAAAACAAAATCTCTCTTAAAATTATTTACTCCAGGTAAAGGGATGGGGGTACTCCATATACCATCTATTCTTTTTACATAATAGGGGCTTCTTTTTATTGTGGCAAATAAAATATGGACATTATTTTTTGAATCAACAGCAATACCTGGCCACCAACCTCCCGTTTGAGGAGCAACTTCTATTGGAGATTCCCATGATTGTCCATTAGCCTGAGAAAATTTAATATGCCAGTTACATTCAGTACCATCCATCCAACATGCATAACTTGTGTTGTTACGAACATATAGAGCAGGGTGAATTGAAGTTGTGTCTGGAGTATGGGAGACATCTGCTCCATTTGAGTTCCAGGAAGAATTCTTCCATGTATTGTGTATATTGTATTTACTATTATTATATTGGTAAATTTCATGACTCCAGATAACACTTAATATGTTGTTGCTTTTAACACCTAATCTTGGCCAGCAAGAGTTCCATTTACTAGTAAATACTTTCTCTTTTCCATGCCAATTATTGTTTGAATAATAAGCATGGAAAATTTCCCGGTTTGCGCGTGCAGTTCCTTCCATCCATACCAGATGAATATTTCCGTTTGAATCTATAGCCAGTTGTGGAAATTCAGAATGAAATGAAGTGGAATAAATTCTTTTTTTATTATTCCATTTTTCATTTGAATAGATAATATAGTATAGATTAAAAAAACTACTATCTTTCTCTGACCAAACAATCATAACCTTATTGTTAAATGGAAGAACAAATGGGTATTCACAAATATGAGAAGTGTTTGAGATGTTTTTTATTTCTGATTTTAGATTAAAATAAGGGAGAATGCATAATATTATTAAAATAATTTTTATATATTTTTTCATTCCTTAGTTGTAGGTTATTTGATAAAAATTGTCAACAAAAAAAAAATCTAAAAAGAGTGAAAAAGAGAGGTTTTTATGGTAGACTGTTTCAATGAAAAATTTGAATGAAATTGAGTTGGATTTTATTGAATATATTGCTGAAATAAGAGGGAGAAGTAAAGATGAAATCAAAAAGATATATTTGTACTTAAAAAAAAGGTTTGATTTTAAATCAATAAATTTTCGTGATTTTACTGAGCAGAATCAGATACTTCATACTCTCTATTTTGGTGTAGATACAGCAAAAGATATTGTTGATAATTATACTTTTCATGCTTATATGGCAATTCTGCGATTTCTATCATATTCATATCCATGCAGAATGATTCATTGTTTTCAGAATGTTCTATACTTTTTTAAGATTATTTTTCGCGGGGAAATATGCAGATCAATCTGTTCTGCAAAAAGAGTGTTTTCTAAAAAGCTGAGTTCTTTTAAAAATGTTAATATTGTTAAATATGTTAAAGATAATTATACTGCTCCTGTTGTTATTGATTATGGGTGTGGTCTTGCGTATGATTCCTTTAGGATCGGAAAGGAAGTTGAGGGTGCCAGAATTGTTCTTGTTGATGTTGATACAATAAT
This sequence comes from archaeon, assembly GCA_030612665.1. Taxonomy (GTDB): domain Archaea; phylum Nanobdellota; class Nanobdellia; order Pacearchaeales; family UBA284; genus JAUWNL01. Next base: position 751 of record JAUWNL010000037.1, on the reverse strand, counting down.
GAATGATTTTGTTGAGTTCCGTTTTAGAAAACACGGCATAGATTTTGAAAGAATGAAAGTAACAAGTGATAATTTTTATCCATCACTGCCTCCTCATGATGTTTGTATTGCTAATGAGGTTATGGAGCATCTTAAAGAACCTTTGAGAGTGCTTGCAAATATCCGCGGGGCTGTAAAATCCGGAGGTGCCCTATATGGGGATTATGATGATCATTGTGCTGAGCTCTATCATCTTCATACAGATCTTGAATTCTTCAGGAAAGAGCTTTTTCAGGATTATAAGCAGGTTGCAAACAAGCTTTATGTTAAAAAGTAGGTTTTGTTAAGATAAACTGAATTATTGTAATTCTAAAGGTTGTAAAGGAGTCAAATTCTTACAGGCTGCCCGAGAATTCAAAATCAGAAAAAAATTTTCTCTTGAATAAAATATATATAGAAACATTATTTAAAAACTGTCCACTTTTAAAACTTAAATCTGCAAAAAAGAGTGCACTTTTAAATTTTAAATGACACAGCCAGCACAAAGAGTTGACTTTAGGTTTTGTATCTAATATAATTACTTCTCTATTTTTATCATTTTTTTAAAATCTGGAGGTTTTAATGAAAAAAGTGAGAGGTATATTAGTTGTTTTGGTTGTGTTGGTTATATTTTCTTTGAGTGCATTTGGAAATTCAGAAAAAGTAAAAGAAGAGGTAAAAAAGGTAAAGTGCCCAAGAAGAGTAAAAGTATTAGTTGAAAAGATAAAAGAGG
>JAUWNL010000004.1 GCA_030612665.1 archaeon | reverse complement strand
TCTCCCTCTTTTCATGAAAAAGATAGCATAAAAGAACTTATAAATTTTATCTTTGAAAATGATTCGACTATCCTAAATAATCCTTATAACTATTTCAAAGACTATAACGAGAATGATTAACAAGACAACATGCTCTGGCTTTAGTTGTATCTTACTTTTGTATTCATCAAAATATCTTACAAGGCCTCCAGCACCTGAAGGCATCCTCATTGTTTCTCCGCCATTTGCCATCTTTTATTCTGTCTTTTTCTATTTTTATATTTAATGGTTAGGGTAACCAACCATAGGCCATCTTCTGTAGTTCTCCATCATGGACAGAACTTGCTAACATCAAACTTAGCGTCTCGAAGACTTGCACCAGCCAGGTTAGCCGTTTCATCAAATCCGCTCGGAAATCAAAGATTTCCGGCGTGCCCAAAACCAAAGTTTTGAAGCATCTTGTTTCTCAGTTCCTCGCAAGGATCATAACTCCACAAGAGCTGTGTCGTTTCTGTGCCAGGGCCATGCCTCTCAGCATACATCTATCAATGCTGGCTACTTCCTCACATGAGTTGTGAGGGGTGGATGGACCTTCCTCTCCGGGTTTTTCGTCAGAAAAACCTTAAGACTGTTAGCTAATTGGTTACCCAAAAATGTCAGTATTTGTTGATTTATAAATATTTCTAATTCATCCAAGATTGTTACCACCCAAAAATTAATTATGAATATTTATTCAAAACAAAACATTTAAATAGTATATGAATATATATTCATTATGACAATTAAACAAATAAATAAACAAATTGGAGGTAAATGAAAATGCCTGGTGGAGATGGAACAGGTCCTAGAGGTTTAGGTCCCATGACTGGAAGGGGAATGGGATATTGTGTAGGATATGTTAGACCTAGATTTATGAATCCTAGATTTGGTCCTGGATTTGGTCCTGGATTTGGTCCTAGATTTGGTAGAGGTCGTAGATTTGGTAGAGGATTCGGCAGAGGTCGAGGACAAAGATTTTTCATAAATTCGGATTATGACCCTTATTATGAAGAACCAATTACCCAAGAAGAAGAGAAAGAAATACTTGGAGTAGAAGCACGTGGACTAGAAGCTGAACTTAAAAGGATCAAAGGAAGAATAAAAACTCTAGAATCTATAGAATCTAAATAAGATATATTGAAAGAGAAGAAAAGTGAAAATGAATGAGAGATTCAAAGAATCAGTAGTCAAGAGTTTGAGAGCAATGTACAGAAGTTTACCAATTATCTTTGGGGTCATTATACTAATAAGTTTGATGAATGTCTTAGTACCAAAGACTTTTTTCACTACTTTATTTCAAGGAAATCTTTTATTTGATTCTTTTATTGGTAGTGTTCTTGGCAGTATTCTTGCTGGAACTCCGATAACTAGTTATGTTATCAGTGGAGAATTACTTAAACAAGGTATTAGTCTTATTGCTGTAACAGCTTTCATAGTTTCATGGGTTACTGTTGGAATAATACAATTACCAGCTGAAATGATGCTTCTAGGAAAAAAATTTGCTATAATCCGTAATGTCACAGCTTTTATTTTATCAATAATAGTTGCTATAGTTACTGTTACAATACTTTCAATATTATAAAATGAAAAAAAGACAAAATGAAAAAAAAACAAAGAAAAAAACAAGGAAAAATTGAAGGCAAAGTTGAAATGAGTCATAATCAATGGTATTTTCTTGCTGGAGTCTTTGTTATTGCTATTATTATTTTTTTATTTAAACCAGATGCTATTACTCCCAGTATTCAATTCTTTTATTCCTTTCTTAAAAAAATCATTCCAATCATTTGTCTTATTTTTGTCCTTATGTTTTTAATAAATTTCTTTGTCACTCCAAAACAACTTGTAAAATATCTTGGTAAAAAATCAAAATCAATAATTGCATGGCCAGTAGTGGTAATAGCTGGGATAATCTCAACAGGCCCAATTTATATGTGGTATCCTTTACTTAATGATTTACAAAAAAAAGGAGTAAAAAATAGCTTTATTGCAACTTTTCTTTATAATAGGGCAATAAAACCAGCATTACTCCCACTTATTATTTTTTATTTTGGACTTGCTTTTACAATTGTCTTAACTATTGTAATGATTATAACCTCTGTTTTTCAGGGTTTAATTATAGATAAAATTTTAGGAGGTAAGAAAAAGAAAAAATGAAAATAGCCATAGCTTCAACAGGCAAAACATCTGACTCGCAAGTAAGCCCAGCAGGGGGTAGAGCACCTTTTTATTTAATCTTTGAAAACAATAAATTAGTGAAAGTGATATCAAATCCTTTTCGTATAGGGGGAGGCGGGGCAGGATTTAGTGTTGCTAGAATATTAATTAATGAGAAAGTTGATCTTGTGATTAGTGGAAATTTTGGGCCAAATATGTTGAATGCTCTTAGAGAAAAAAATATTAAAGTAAAAATAGAAACTGGAAAAACTGTTAAAGAAGCAATAGAAAATGCCTAGACCTAGATTAAGAAGAAGAATAAGATGGAAGTGTAGATTTACTCATCTTACACCAACCGGTCCTGGAATTATTAATCTCGAAGAAACTTCTTTGACTTATAGTGAATTAGAAGCTATTCGTTTGAAGGATTTCCAAGGACTTGATCAGCAAAAAGCAGCAGAAGAGATGGAAGTTTCTCAGCCTACTTTTCATAGATTAATCTTATCAGCAAGAAAGAAGATTGCAGATGCTCTTGTTAATAATAAAATAATTAAAATTGAAGGAGGAAGTTATGAAATGGTAGAACCACGTGTTGCGCCAAGAGGTTTAGGAAGAGGCAGAGGTTTTGGCCGAGGACAAGGAAGAGGATTTGGTCCTGGTCCTGGTCTTGGTCCTGGTTTAGGATTAGGTGTAGGTCCTGGAGGATATTGCATATGTCCTAATTGTGGCTATAAAGAAAAAAAAGTCATAGGAAAACCTTGTACTGAAATGAAGTGTAAGAAATGCAAAACCTTGATGGTCAGAGAATAAGGCAAAATTTTTAAACAAGAATTCTTTAATAAAAGAAAGAGAAAAAAGAAAAAATGAAAATAGCTATAAGTTCAACAGGAAAAGGAATAGAAAGTCAGGTTGATGCAAGATTTGGCCGTTGTCCTTATTTTGTTATTGTTGAGATTGAAAACAAAAAAATAAAAAACATAAAAACAGTTGAAAATACAGCAACACAGCAAATGAGAGGAGCTGGAATAAGTGCCGGAGAAATTGTTGCAAATGAAAAAGTAGATGCAGTTATTACTCAGAATCTAGGTCCTAGAGCATTCGGAGTTCTACAACAGTTAAGCATTGAGATGTATCAAGGAAGTGGTAGGATAAAAAATGTTGTGCAGCAATTGATAAATGGAAATTTAAAGAAGATAAATACAGCGACAGGCCCCATGTTTATGGGTGCTGGAACTGGTAAAGAAAAAGAGAAGAAATTTTAGAAAAGCAAATTCAATGATTAGAATGTTCTCATAACTTTAGTTATTTTTTATGATAAATATACAATCCGAGACAGGCTAAAAGTGGCAGATTTATTTCATTAAATAAATAATAATTAAATTAAAGAAAGATAAAAGAGAACAAGTAAAAAATGGGTTTATTCAAAAAAAAGTGCACATATTGCAATAAAAAGATAAACAAGGGGGAGGAAGTTTGGGAAGAGGTAAAAGTTCCAGAATTTACAGGAATTCGTCTCCGAGCATTTTGCAGTAAAGAGCATGTAGAACTTTACAAAAAGAGAGTTAAAGAAGCTCCTAAAATAAAATCTTGTCCAATGTGTAGAAAATAAATGAAAATGAGAATTGCAATAACCGGAGGTAAGGGAGGAACAGGGAAAAGTACTGTAGCTACAGCGCTTGCTGTTGAACTTGCTAAAAGAAAAAAGAAAATCTTATTAATAGATGCTGATGTTGATTGTCCTAATGATTATATAATTCTTTCAATTAAAAGAAAAAAAAAGCAAGCTATTTATCAATCAATTCCAAAATGGAATTTTAAAAAATGTATTAAATGTGGTAAATGCGCTAAAGTATGTAAAGAAAATGCCATTCTTTTTGTAAAAGAAAAATATCCAATTTTTGTTTCAGACTTATGTATAGGGTGTAATGCTTGTTCAATAATCTGTCCAGTAGGAGCAATAAGCAAAACAAAAAAACAAATTGGAACAATTTATTCTGGAAAAGGTCATGACATTAATTTGATAACTGGTGAAATGGCAATAGGCTATGAAGAATCATCACCTATAATCAATGCTTTAAAGAAATTTATAGCAAAAATAGAAAATAAATATGATTATATTTTGATTGATACAGGAGCAGGCACGCATTGCAATGTTATTTCTGCTTTGTTAGGCTGTGATCTTGCTTTTGCTGTTACAGAACCAACACCTTTAGGAGCTACTGATTTAGATTTAATTTTAGAGTTAACTAAATTATTGAATATCCCAACAAAGATTATCCTAAATAGATCAAATGTTGGAAATAAAAATCTAATAAAAAAAATTGCAAAGAAATACAAAACAGATATAATTACAGAAATCCTTTATAAGAAAAAAATTCTTGAGGCTTTTTCAAGAGGCAAACCAATAAAAGATGAAAGCATAAAAAAGATTGCTAATTTTATAAAAAAGTAAAATGAAAACAATAACAATTTTATCAGGAAAAGGAGGAGTAGGAAAAAGCTCCATTACAGCTTCGCTTGCAGTTTTACTAGCCAAAAAACACAAAATCATTGCAGTTGATTGTGATGTTGATGCTCCTAATCTAGCTTTAGTTCTAGGTCTAAAAAAATTCAGTCATCAGAAAAAAATTCAAACAAATGAAAAAGCAAGGTTAATTTCTATGAAGGGTATTGATCCTAAAAAATGTGTTGAGGTCTGTAATTTTGGAGCAATAAGTTGGGATAACAAAAAGAAAAAATTGGTTTTCGATCGCTTTTTATGTGAAGGATGTGGCTCTTGCCAGTTACTTTACCCAAAGAATATAAAACTTACAAAAGTTCAAAACGGCTTCATCAATACAGGAAAAACAGTTTATGGCTTCAATATTGTTTCTGGTCAGCTCAAAATAGGAGAAAGCGGAAGTGGAAAAATTGTAACTGAAGTAAAAAATAAGGCAGAACAATTGGCTAAAAAAGAAAAAGCAGAAATAATTCTTGTAGATTCTTCTCCTGGAATTGGTTGCCCAGTAATTGCTTCTATTCAGGGTTCTGATTACATTATTGCAATTACAGAACCAAGTCCAGCTGCATTAAATGATCTTCAAAGAGTTTTACAAGTTGTTGAACATTTTAGAATTCCTTATGGAATCGTTATAAATAAATATGACTTAAATAAGAAATTTAGTAAAAAAATAGAAAATTTTGCTAATAAATATAAAATTCCTATATTGAAAAAAATACCTTATGATAAAAGATTTGTTGAGGCACTGGTCAGTCTAAAACCAATAATTGTTTATGATAAAAAATATAAAAAATTATTTTTGAATATCTTAAAAAATATCCAAGGCATATTTTAATAACAAGAGAACAAAAAAGAGACAGGAATGATTCAACAAGTATTTTTTGAAGCATTAAAAATAATCTTAATAGTTACATTTCTGATGATTTTTGTTGAGTGGCTCCAAATAAAATTTAAGGATAAAATAAAAAGAGTAATCACAAAAAATAAAAAAAATCAGATAATTGGGGGTTCTTTTCTTGGCATTATTCCTGGATGCATTACTACTTTTTTTGCGGTAAATCTTTATTCTCATGGTCTCATGGGATTTGGAGCTTTAGTAGCTATAATGCTTGCAACAGCTGGAGATGAAGCATTTGTTATGCTTGCGATGATGCCAAAAACCGCTTTTTTAATCTTTGGTATTTGTTTTGTAGTTGGAATTATCGGGGGTTTTCTTGCAGATAAAATTGCAAAAAAAATAAAATTAAAAAGAGCAAAACCATGTGTTATTGAAACTCATAAAAAAGTGGAGTTTAATACAAAACACTTTTTAAAAAAACATGTTTGGGGCCATATTATTAAAAAACATATACCAAAACTTTTCTTATGGATATTTTTTTCCTTGTTAATTGTTGAGATTTTACTGCAGAGATTTGATTTAGTTGCGATTTTGCCAAAAAATGTTTTATTATTAATTTTGTTAGCTGCTTTAATTGGAATAATTCCTGAATCAGGACCTCATTTGATTTTTCTTACTTTGTTTGCTGAAGGTTTGATTCCCTTTTCAGTTCTTTTGACAAGTTCAATTGTACAAGATGGTCATGGTTTATTGCCTTTACTTTCGTATTCTGTTAAAGATACGATAAAAGTTAAAATTTTTAATGTTATATTTGGGCTTACAATTGGTCTGTTTTTATTTTTAATAGGAGTTTAAATGGAAAGACTTAGATTAGTAATTTTAATAATCTTAGTAATCTTCATAGTTTTAATTTTATTTTTCAGTATTAGAAAAATAAATAAAGAAAAAAGTATTGAAAAAATAGAAGAAAAAAAGAAGGAGGAAATGAAAATTAATGAAACAAATTTAACAAAGATAAATAATGTAACCTTAATTACTGTCTTTGATAATTATCAGCATGACCCAGAACTAAAAACAGGATGGGGTTTTGGATGTATTATTAAAACTAAAAATAAAAATATTTTGTTTGATACTGGATCTGATTCTGAAACTTTACTTAGCAATATGGAAAAAATGAATATCAAACCAGAGGAAATTGACATAGTTGTATTGTCTCACGTCCATGGAGATCATATAGGCGGTTTATCTGGTTTTCTTGAAAAAAATTCTAATGTTACAGTTTTTATTCCAGCCAGTTTTTCTAGATCATTTAAAGAAGAAATCAAGCAAACAGAAGCAACAGTTGTAGAAGTAAGCAAAGAAAAAGAAATAGAAAAAGGAATTTATTCAACAGGAGAACTAGGAACATGGATAAAAGAACAGTCTCTAGTTATCAATACAAGTAAGGGTATTGTTGTTTTGACAGGCTGTGCTCATCCTGGTATTGTTAATATTGTAAAGAAAGCAAAAGAAATAACAAATCAAGAAGTTTATCTTGTTATTGGTGGTTTTCATCTATCTGGAACAGATGATTCTGATATAAAAAGAATAATAAATTCATTCAAAGAAATTGGTGTTAAAAAAGCAGCTCCTTGTCATTGTTCAGGTGACAGATGCAGAGAACTTTTTGAACAGGAATATAAAGATGATTTTATTGAGAATGGAGTTGGAAAAATAATTGAAATTTAAAATGTTGCCAATAACTTATATTCCTATATTCTTATTGACCCAAGATTAATGTGGTTCCTAAGATTTTTATGATTTGTAATAGTGTTTAATAAGCTTTTTAAACAGAAACTATCTTAATAGAAAATGAAAAAAGTGGCAAAAAGATTATTATCAGGAAATGAAGCAATTGTTGAAGGAGCCATGGCAGCAGGAATAGGTTTTTTTTCATCTTATCCAATCACTCCAGCATCAGAGATTATGGAAAAAATTGCAACAATAAAAATTAACTTTCTACAAGCTGAAGATGAGATGGCAAGCTTAAACATGTGTATTGGCTCGTCTCTTGCTGGAAAAAAATCAATGACAGCCACGAGTGGTCCAGGATTTTCATTAATGCAAGAATCAATAGGCTTGGCTTTTAAACTAGCTGTTCCAGTTGTTATTGTAGATGCCCAGAGAGTAGGACCATCAACAGGAATGCCAACACTAGGTTCTCAACAAGATATTCTTCAAGCAAAATATGGCAGCCATGGAGATTACACAATTATTGTTTTTACTCCTAATTCTGTTGAAGAATGTTTCAAATACACAATTGAAGCATTTAATGCTGCAGAAGAATCTCTAAACCCAGTTATCCTTCTCACAGACGGAATTATAAACAAGATGTATGAAACTACAGAACTCAAGAAGATAAAATACAATCTCAAAAAAAGAAAATTCGAGGCTTTAGGAAAAACTAAAAGTAAGACCAAAAGACATTTTACTGGACTTACTTCTAAAAATAATATTCCAGCAACCCGGGATTCTCAAGCATATAGAATATGGTATAGCAAAAGAAAAAAAGAAATTCTTGGTATAGCAAAAAAATATAATTTTTTCGAATATATTGAAAATAAAAAAGCAGATACTTTACTCATTGCATATGGTATAACCTCCCGCGTCATTCTTCCACTAAAAGAAAAATATTCAATCTTCAGGCCAATAAGATTATTTCCAATCATTGAAGATCTCAAACAAATCTCAAAGAAATACAAAAAGATTATTGTTATTGAGATGAATGATGGCCAATACTGCCATGAAATCAAAGCTTTCCTAAAAAGAGATATTAAACTTGTCAGCCAACTTGGAGGAAAAATTTCTCTAAGAGAAATAAAAAATGAACTCAGAAGATTTATCTAATAAAAATATAAGACCACAATGGTGTTTAGGATGTGGATTACACCTCCTTTTTCAAACTACTCGTGAAGTTCTTGCTGAATTAAAAATCAATCCAGTTATTGTTTCTGGGATAGGATGTACTGCTCGTGGTGCAGCATATTTTAATCTTGATTCTGTGCATGGAATACATGGAAGAGCAATTCCTCTTGCTGTTGGTATCAAGAGAGGAAATCCAAAATTAAATGTCATAGTTTTTTCAGGTGATGGAGATATTCTTAGCATTGGAATCAGCCACCTTATCCATGCAGCAAGAAGAAATGATAATATTACAGTTATTTGTAATGATAATGAAGTTTTTGGAATGACTGGAGGACAGCTATCACCAACAACAAAACTTGGTTCATTCACAACAACTACTCCAAGAGGAAGCACAATACAACCAATAAACACACAAAAAATTATTCTTTCAAATAAAAAATATTTTTACGCAAGAACAAGTCCAATCTTTAGAGATCATCTAAAAAAATGTATAAGAGAAGCAATAAAACACCAAGGATTTTCATTCATTGAAATAATCTCTCCTTGCATAATCAATTATAAAAGACAAACTGGCAAAGGAGCAAGTGAAGCTTTCAAGGAAATCCGTCTCAAGTACAAGATTACAAATCAAAATCATCCATTAAATGATAATGAGTTAGGAATTGTGAAAAAATGAAAATAATAATAAGGGGAAAAGCAGGGCAAGGAATTCAATTAATTGCTAAGATGCTTGCAAGAATATTAACAGATAATTCATTTAATGTTGCTCTGACTCTCAAATATTCTCCATTAATGCGTTTTGGAGAGAGCAACGCCTATCTTATGTTTTCAAAACAAGAAATAGAAAATCCTCTTATCGAAGCAGGGGAAGCAGACATTGAATATAATGTTTCTAATGAAAAATCATTCAATAACATGTTATTACTAGGAAAAATACTTAAGAAACTGGATATTAAGTTCAATGAAAAAGAATTTAAACAACATCTTCCAAATAAATTCTTAAAAGAAAATCTTATTGCAATAAAAAATGGATATAACAGATGAACAATTTGAAAAAGAAGTTATTGAAAAATCAAAAAAAGTTCCAGTTGTAGTTGATTTTGGGGCAAGTTGGTGTGCTCCTTGTCAAATGTTGGGGCCAATACTTGAGAAACTTGAAAAAGATTATGAAGGAAAGTTTATTCTAGCAAAGGTCAATGTTGAAGAAAATAAAGAGCAAGCAACAAAATATGGAGTCATGGGAATCCCAAGTGTAAAATTTTTCAAGAATGGAGAAATTGTCGATGAATTTACAGGAGCCATGCCAGAACAAACAATCAAAGAGTGGCTCGATAAGAATATATAATCTATGATTTTTCTAATTTTTTCTCTTTCTTTCTTTCTTGTCCACGAAATAGATTGTTACTGCAAGGAATAAAAAGATAATTGTGGAATCTATAATTAAGTCTAAATTTTTTCTAGAAGATGAAGGAGGAGTTTCTTCTATTGGTTTTTTTATTATTCTTATTATTCTTTCTTCTTCTGTTTCTTGCTGTTTGCCTTGTTCTTCTTTTATTTCTGTCTTTTCTATTATACTCGTAAAACTGCCACCGCCTCCACTGCCTCCACCGCCTCCGGAGGCTCCATTGCCTGACCCAAATTCTTCGGTTTCATTACTCTCACTTTCATTTTTACTCTTTATTTTATATTCTAAACTCATAAATTCTAAGACAGGTGTAGAGCTATTGTCAGAAAATAATTCAATTTTAAATTTGATTTTATTGCCACTTACATTACTCAAATTAAAACTATTGTTGTTGGTTAAATTCATGAGATCCCATTCATTACTGCTTCCGTTAATATCAATATCATTATTGTAATAATAATCTATTTTTTGATTAGAATTATTTATATCAACTAGACTTTGTTTTTCAAAATAAAGCCATTTTTCGATATCATCTTCAACAAAGGTAGTTTCAATAAAACCGTATTCAGCATAACTTTCTTCAATAATTTCATGCTTTATTGTTTCTGTCTTTATGGCCTTGACATAATCTATTTTTATGAATTTTGGTGATTCATCTGTAGAGATGTTTATTATAAATAAACTTGATTGATTTTCAAGATTTTCTATCGTAATATTATATGGTTGTAATTCTTCTGTTCCATTAAAATGTATTTTTCCATTAACAACCTCACAAGACCCAGACCCATTTCCAGCACATAATTCAATTGTTATATTTGCTTCTTCAGGACCAAGAATATATAATAAAATTATATCTTCGTCAATCAAATTCTCGTAAAACTCAAGGTACAGCAAATTATTTTTATTTACTTTAAGATTTCCGTGGCTAATCCTGTTCAATTTTTCTGTTTTATCCTCTCCATTATAAGTTGCTTTTTTTATTTTTTGTTCAGAGATATTCTTTTCTTGCCATTCCACCAGATTGATAAATTTTTTTAATTCAACGCTATTATTGATTGTGACATTTTCATAGTAATAATTTGAACTGTTTTCAAAACTCCAATTTATTATTCTTATTATCTGCTCTTGCTCTCCTCCTCCGATGACCATCCCAGTTATATCAAAATTACCAAAGAACTGACCTAAAGAAGAATTTATAATTAACATATTTATTCCTAAAAAAATAATAAATAAAAATAAAATTCTAACTAAAACCTTGTTCTTTACCACTTTTATCTTATTAAAAAAGGGGATTACTTATAAATATTTATGGACTCTGTAGAAACCTTTATAAATTATCAATCAATCTAAATTCATAAAAGAAGGAACGAAGACAAAAATAAAAAGGCAAGGAAAAAAATGGAAATGCAACATCAGGTTATGGGTTATGATAGAACAGCTACAATGTTTAGTCCTGATGGCAGATTGCTTCAGGTAGAATATGCTGAGAAAACTGTTCGTTTGGGTTCTGCAAGCATAGGACTTGTTTGTTCTGATGGTGTCTTGATTTTGGCAGACAAAAGGCTTGTTGATGAACTTGTTATTCCAGATTCATCTATAAAGATTTATGAAATTGATGAACACATTATTGGAACAGCAGCAGGAATTCTTAGTGATGCCCGCATATTAATGGAAAAAGCACAGGTTATAGCTCAACAACATCGAGTTACTTTTGATACAACTGTTGATACTGAAACTATTGTTAAAGAAATATCCAATCTCAAACAGGCATATACACAATATGGTGGAGCAAGACCCTTTGGAGTTGAAGTTATGATTAATGGTATTAATCTTGATGGAAGTGGTAGACTTTATGTTAGTGATGTGACAGGAAATTATTTTGGTTATAAAGCTGCTGCAATTGGTGAAAATGATGATCAAATAAAAGCTCTTCTAAGGAAACAGTTTAAAGAATCAATGTCTGTGGACCAAGGCATTAAACTCTCATTGAGTATTTTCAAGAATGTCCTTGCTAAGAATTTTGACTTAAAAAGATTTGAATGCGTCTTCATAAAAAAAGAAACAAGAAAAGCAAAAAGATTAATGGGAGATCAATTAGTAAGGTTTTTAAAGTAACAATCCATAATAATTTTTAAGAAAAAACATACACCATTATATGATTAGATTATGCATATGCATTTCTAAGGTGATAGATTAAACAAAAACAACGAAGATTAGATTATATAAATATATGTAAAGATGACCGAAGTTATTGCGAGAATTAAAGTAAAAGGAAAATTATTTGAAATCCGTGTTGACTTAGACAAGGCTTTAGAGTTTAAGCATAAAAAACAAGGCTCAAGCCGAGACTTTCTTGCAGTAGATACTATTTTTAATGATTTTAAAAAAGGTCTTAAACCTTCAACTTCAGATCTCAAAGATGCTTTTAACACAGAAGATCATTATGCTATTGCAGAAAAGATTGTAATGAACGGGGAAGTACAACTTTCACAAGAATATAGAGACAAAAAACGAGAAGAAAAGATGAAGCAGATTATTGAATTCCTTAGTAAGAATTGTGTTGATCCTAGAACAGGAGCTCCCTACACTCCTCAAAGAATTGAAGAAGCAATGGAAAAAGCAGGAGCAAAGGTTGATGAGAGAAAAGCATCAGAACAAGCAATTCAAATAATTAAAGATATTGCGAAAATTCTTCCGATTAAAATTGAAACCAAAAGAATTGAGATAACTGTTCCAGCAACTCATACTGGCCAGGTTTATGGTCTTCTAAAAAGTTTTAATCCTGAAAAAGAAGAATGGTTAAATGATGGCTCACTTAAAGTCAGAATTAATCTTCCTGCAGGAATGCAACTTGATTTTTATGATAAATTAAATAACATGACTCATGGCGCAGCCATGACACAGGAAATTAAACAAGAATAAACAAGAATAAAATGACAGAAACAATAAAAGAAACAACAAAAGAAACAACAAAAGAAACAAAAGAAAAGAAAGAAGAGAAGGAAGAAATAAAGAAACAAGAAAAGAAAAAAGAAGAGAAAAGAAAGATAGTTGTTCCTGGGGAAGTTGTTGCTAAGGGCTTCGAATACTTGCCTGGCGAAGGAACAAAACGAGAAGGTTCAGAAGTTATTGCAATAAAATTTGGACTTCTTGATAAAAATGAAAGGTTCGTCAAAATAATTTCTCTTTCAGGGGCATATGTCCCAAGAGTAGGAAACACAGTCATAGGAAAAGTAACAGATTTTAGTTTTAGTGGATGGTTTGTTGATATTCTTTCTGCCCAGTCATCATTCTTGCCTTTAAGTGAATGTCCTGGAAGAATAAATAAAAATGAGCTTGCTGATGTTTATGACATAGGAGACATGATGGTTTCTAAGGTTAAATCAATTAATTCAAGAACAGTTGATTTGTCTATGCGTGATAGGGGGTTACATAAACTTACAGGAGGCTTAATTATTAAGGTCAATGCTAGCAGAGTTCCCAGGATTATAGGAAGAAGTGGAAGCATGGTTAAAACAATTAAAGATGAAACAGCATGCAATATTATTATAGGCCAAAACGGATTAATTTGGATTAAAGGAATTAATGTTAATGATGAACTTCTTGCCAAAGAGGCAATTGAGTTCATAGCAGAAAAGCCTTTCATAGAAGGACTTACTGATAAAATAAAAGATTTCCTTGAAAAAAGAAAAAAGGAAATAAAAAAAGAAATAAAAATAAAAGAAATAAAAAAAGAAGAAAAAACAGAAAAAAAGGAGAAGAAATAAACAGAAAAAACAAAAAATAAAATGGCAACTACATTTAAAAGACCAGATAAGAGAAAATTTGATGAGCTTAGAGAAGTAGAAGCAAAAATCGGAATAATCAAAAGAGCTGACGGAAGTGCTATGTTCAAGTTTGGAGATAGTGTTGCTCTTGCAGCAGTTTATGGTCCTCGTGAATTGATTCCTAAACATAAACAAGATCCAGAAAAAGCCTTGCTTAGATGCCATTATGATATGATCAGTTTTTCAGTAACAGAAAGAAAACGTCCAGGCCCTAGCAGGAGAAGTACTGAAATTAGTTATGTTACAAGTAAAGCTCTTGAACCTGTTTTACAACTTGATGCTTTTCCAAATACAGTTATTGATGTATTTATCATGATAATTCAAGCAGACGCAAGCACTAGATGTGCTGGAATAAATGCAGCTTCAATGGCACTTGCAAATGCCGGATTACCAATGACAGGACTTGTTAGTGCTGTTTCAGTTGGAAAAGTAGCTGGAGAGATTCTTACAGATTTATCAAAAGATGAAGAAGATTATGGCCATGACGACAAAGTCAAGGAAACAACAGACATTCCTATTGCATACATCCCAAAACTAGACAAAATCTCATTATTGCAACTTGATGGCAGAATAAAACCCCAAGAATTAAAAAAAGCAATTGAAGCAGCAAAAAAAGCATGCCTCAAGATAAATGAAATTCAAACTAAAGCACTAAAACAAGTTAATGATTAAATTAATAAAAAAGTTAATAAAAAAATATAATAAAAAACTTAATAAAAAAATATAAAAACCAAAGGTAAAATATAAAATATAAAATGTATACATCAAAAATAACAACAAAAAAAATCAGGGAATTACTCGACAAAGAAAGAAGAATAGATGGCCGCGGTCTTTTTGAACATAGAAAAATAGAAGCAAAAGTCAATGTTATTAAAAACGCAGAAGGAAGCGCTAGAGTTAAGTTTGGAGACACTGAGGTTCTTGTTGGAGTAAAACTTGGTGCTGGTGAACCTTATACAGATTCGCCAGATGCAGGAACATTAATCACAACAGCAGAATTAACTCCATTTTCCTCTGAAGAATTTGAGTTAGGACCACCAAGAATCGGGGCTATTGAGCTTGCAAGAGTTATAGACAGAGGAATCAGAGAAAGCAGCTTTATTGATTTTAAAAAACTCTGTATAAAGAAAGGAGAATTTGTGTGGAATATATTTATTGATATTTATCCTTTAAATGACGATGGAAACCTCGTTGATATTTGTGCTTTAGCAGCAGTCTTAGCACTCAAAACAGCAAAACTTCCAAAACTCAATGAAAAGAAAGATAAAGTGGATTATGGCAATCTCTCAGCAAAGCCACTTCCATTAACAGAAAATATTCCAATAACAATAACTCCTTATAAACTCACTAAAAGATTTATCATTGATCCCTCAACTGACGAAGAAAAAAGTGCTGTTGCAAAATTAACAATGGCATTATCAAAAGGAAAAAGCAAAGAAGTTCATATTAATGCTCTTCAAAAAGGCGGTGAAGCATTAAAACAAGACGAGATAATTGATATGATTGAAACCTCTATCAAAGAATCAAAAAAACTTTTTGATATAATTGAAAAAGTTGGAAAATAAAAAGAAAAGATTGATAATTAATAACTAATAATCAAGATGGAAAAAAAGCCTTTCCCAAAAGAAGGATACACAAAATACGAGCTTGCGAGAATTCTAGGTGCCCGTGCATTACAATTAAGTTTCAATGCTCCTATCCTCATTAAAATTAGTAAAGAAAAACTTGAAGATATGAGATATGATCCTGTGAAAATCGCAGAAATGGAAGTTAATGAGGGTATTTTACCTATCTCAATTAAAAGGCCATTGCCAAGAAAAATTGAAAAGAAGCGCGTTAAAGAATCAATGGAAATAGGCAAACTCGAAAAGATTGAAAAAGCAGAAGCAGAGACAGAAAAGACAGAAGGCAAGGAAATAAAGAAGATAGAAAAAGTAATAGAAAAAGAAGCTCAAGAAGAAGTTGGAGAAGAAGCAACAGAAGTAGAAAAAGAGATAGAAAAGGCAATAGAAGGAAAAGAATCAAGAGAAAAAAAGAAAAAGAAAGATAAAACCGAAGAAAAAAGCGAAGAAGAGAAACTTCTTGAAGAGATAAAAAGCGCAGAAAAAGAAGAAGCAGAGGAAGAAGAAAAAGAAGAGTAATAAGAAGTTTTTTAAAAGATTATGTTTTCTGGAAATTTAAAAAGACTTTTTACATCCTTAATAGATAAATTATAAGCTAAACCTTTACTCATAGAACGGTCCATACATTGATCTCTAACACGAAAAGAAAATGCATCTCTTAGTTTGTCTAAACTAAGTTTTTCAAATATCTTTTGAGTCTTATTTTCTCTACCCAAAACCATTATGTTCATCCTTGGAGAATAAGCCCTACCCAATTTAGAATAATGGAAATGTACCCCCCATTCATTTGTTGACCCGTAATAGTTTCGTACTCCTTCACGATAGTATCCTTTTTTGATATTTAAAGAAACATCTTCTAATATTTTTAAAGAATCTCTCCAAAATTTTTCTATTTTACTTTCATCCACCTCTCCCACCCTAGGAAAATGTATGGAATTTATTTCATATTCCCTAAGTTCAATTTTTTCAAATAAATTAGGAACTTTATTGACAGGAATAAATCTTTTAACAATTTTTTCACTATATTCATCATCTTGACCTGTTTTTTTTATTTTTGGATATGAAGCGAAAGGACCTTCAATAATAGAATCAAGAAATTTAAATGCCATTGCTCCCAATACTGGAGTATCATCCAATATTTCATAATTACTTTTCCTTACAAAATAAAACAATTTGTATTTTTCCTGCTTTTTAATTATCTCTTCTAATTTATCTTTATCTAGAAAAGAGTGCCCTTTTCTATCTCTATGAAGAAAAGTATCTATTAATGTTTCATTGAATTTATATGTTGTTTTAAATTCCATCTCTTTCATAAAAACTTTTTCCCCTTATAATCTTTTTTATACTAAATCATATATTTATAACTTTCACTCTCTTTCTTTATAAAACCACAGAAATACCTATCATTCTTTTCTAATTCTTTACCACATCTTATCTAAATCTTTTTTACTTAGAGAAAAAAATCTATCACAAGTTTGTTTTAAATGCCATGAAAATTTATTTTTAAATCCTACATTTTCAACCTTTTTACCTGTTTCCTTAACTGCTTTAATAGCAGGAACAAAATCACCATCACTAGAAATTAAGATAGCTGTGTCATAAGCATCATTATAAGCTAATTTAACCAGATCAACAGCAATATGAATATCATCTTCTTTAACTGAATACCTTATCTCTCCATCAACCTTATCTTTTTGCATCCTGCATTTTATAACTTCAAAATCAGGTATTAATTTCAACTTTTCAAAGAATTGCTGTTGTTTTTTGTATTTTTCAGCATTCTTTTGTTGATCTAGGATAGCATTATAATAATATATTCTTATTAATTTTCTTTTTCCAACTATAAATTTAGCAAGTTTATCAAACTTAAAATCAGCCAAATCTTTAGAATCTTTGTATATATTTTTCAATAAATGATAAAAATTACTTCCATCAATAAATATCATTACTTTTTCAGATTGCTCCATTTCTACTAAACAAAAAAGAACTTAATAAAATTAACTATAAAATATAAGAAAATAAAACCTGTCCTTACCGAAGCAAAAACAGGGAGTATATAATCATAAATATTGGAATTGCTATTTAAAAGTTTCGGTTGTCCTTGTGCGTATAGGTTCGGGACATATGTCCTGATCTCACACACCCATATTTAACAACCTTTTTATATTTCATTTCATTTATTCTTATATGAACTTAAAAGAGATAAAAAGCATAACAGCTACGAAGATTAGGACTTCTAAAGGCAATCCCACGATTGCTGTTGTAGTCAAGACTTCAAAAGGAATAGTCGAAGCTAGCGCTCCCCAAGGAACTAGTAAAGGAAAATATGAAGTCAGGGAGTTTTCTGTCCGTGGCATTGATTTTAGCATTCGATTCCTCAATGCCCTAGGCAAGAAAATTACACAGATGGACATTGAAATAGATACTTTTCATGACCTCATAAAAATCGAGAAATTAATTAAGAAAGTTGATTCAAGTGCTGATTGGCATATAATTGGGGGAAATGCATTATATGCTCTTGAAGCAGCTCTTCTCAAAGCCACAGCAAAATATCATGGCTACGAACTCTGGCAATTTCTCCTAGGAAAAAGAAAAAAAATGATTCCTAGACTATTAGGAAATGCAATTGGTGGTGGCATGCACCTCGAAAAAGAAAAAAAGACAGATTTTCAGGAATTCCTTATCATTCCCAAAACAAAACACTTTTTTGATTCTTATTTCATAAATCTCCAGGCTTACAAAGAGGCAAAAAAATTAATCATGGCATGTGATAAAGAATGGCAAGGCCTTCTCACAGCAGAAAATGCAATAGCATCCACCCTTACTAATACACAGGTCCTAGATATCCTTGATGAATTGAGAAAAAGGATAAAAGAAAAGTTTGATATCAAGCTTGAATTAGGCCTTGATATAGCAGCAACAAGTTTTTGGAAAGGCAAGGGTTACATTTACAAGAATTTTCCAGGCAGAAATGTGATGAGACGCGAGGAACAAGTCAATTATGTCTTTGACTTGATAAAAAAATACAAACTTTCCTACATTGAAGATCCTTTTCATGAAGAAGATTTCAAAGCATTTTCAAAGCTCCTAGCAAAGCTAAAAAAAGCAAAAATAAAATGCCTCATCTGTGGAGATGACCTCACAACAACAAATCCAAAACGCCTAAAGAAAGCAATAAAAGAAAAAGCAATCAACTCAATCATAATAAAACCAAATCAAGTTGGCTCACTTATTACAATGTATGAAACTTTAGAACTTGCAAAAAAATATAATATTATTCCTATCATCAGCCATCGTTCTGGAGAAACTTTTGATAATACAATAGCACATCTTGCAGTTGGTTTTCAAATTCCTTTTATCAAAGCAGGGATTCTTGGCAAAGAAAGAGATGTAAAATTAAAAGAGTTAGCAAGAATAGAAAGAAAGAATGGCAATTAAAAAAGAGATGCAAGGAATGCTTAGAAGCATTCAGTTTTATAATCCTGGCCTTGAAGAAAATATTCTCAAGTCTTTTATAGTTTGTGACAGAGTTTTTTTTGTTAAAAAAGATACATATGCTGATATGCCCCAACATATTGCTCATGGCCAAACAATCTCACAGCCAACAACAATAGCAAGAATGTTGAGAATGTTAAAACTTGAGCCAACCCTTGATGTTCTTGAGATAGGGACTAATACAGGATATCATGCTGCACTTGTTTCTTTTCTTGTTTATCCAGGGAAAGTTACTACGATTGAAATATTTCCTGATCTTGCTAAGGGAGCAAAAAAGAATATAGCTAAATTAAAACAAAAAATTAAACAAACAAAAAAATTAAACATAAAGGTTTTTGCTGGAGATGCTCTTGACAAGAAAACACCAATCTGGAAACAGAAATATGATAGGATTTATTTTACAGCAGGAGTTGATGAAAAACAAATTAAAAAAGTTCATGAGATGGCAAAAAAACTCCTCAGAGAAGGTGGTTTTATCTTATATCCAACCAGTGAAGTTTATTATTCTGGTGCTCTTGAAATTTGGCAATTAAAAAACAAACAAATTATATTAATTAAGAGGCTTGAAGGATATGCATTCGTGCCTCTTCTATCAAATACAGAATTTAAAGGAAAAGTAAAATAAAGAAAATAGTTTTGATAATAGTTTTAATTCTAAAGTTACGAACGAAACATTTATAAATAATCATTATAATACAACATATATTATTCATAATATTTATAAGTAAAGAGTTATGGCTAAAGGGAGAATAGAACATAAATGATAAAAAATAATCAAATAAAAATGAAAGATTCATTCAATATATTTTTTAGAAAAAAGCCAGCAATGATGTTGATAGCTTTACGAAAGACTTCTCGTGCACGTTATGGCTCACTTCTTGCAAAGGAAGTGGATTGTACATATAGTCATGCAGTTAAGATTCTTCAAAGCCTAGAAAAATTCGGCTTAGTAGCTTTTGAAAAGAAAGGAAGAATCAAACTGATAAAGTTGACAAACAAGGGCCAAAGCGTTGCAGACTATATCCAGAAGATAAGAGAAATTTTTAGTTAAGAGTTAAACACATATCATTTAGGCTGAGGGAAAAAACTAAATAGAAATTTATCCAAATGAAATTAGAAAAACTAAGTATAAAAGTAGACATAATATTGAATTCTAAACATGAAGAGGTAAGAGTTGTTCCAATAGAAAAACCTAAAATAATAGAACAATACCCAAGGCCAGGCCATAATTTAGAAGAAGATTTAGAAAAGTATAAGCCACAATCAGTAGATGCTTTTATAATGAGCGACCTATTTAAGATCACAAAACAAAGTGGTGCATTTCATGATACACCTTTACAAGTTAATTATTACCTTGCTATTCAATTTTATAAAATTTTGAAATAAAGAAAATGAAATTAAAAAATATTCTAACTGGAACACTGTTGGTAGCAGGTTTAGCAGGAACTTTTGGTTGTAAGTATAAGCAAATAGAGGTATCCCAGATAAAAGGGGTAGTAAAAGGAGAAAACTTTTATCATTTTGGTAATTATAGTCAACATAAATTTTCAATTCTTTTTGGAGGAAAAACTCTTTCTTTTTCCTATTTTTTTACAAGTGCGGGTTCTGATGCAGAAACTATTGATGCTTTAATAGATAAGGGGGATACAGTAAGAATGATAAACCTTTACAGGAACTCTCCTTCATATAAAGAGTTTAAAATTAACAAAGAGAATATAGTAGAAGTTAATGGTCATGAAATTAATTGGTGATTTTTAATCTAATAAAGAAAATGAAATTAAAAAATATTCTAACTGGAACACTGTTGGTAGCAGGTTTAGCAGGAACTTTTGGTTGTGAAGTATATCAAGAAGCAAGAGCATATCAAGAAGCAAAAAAAGAACAAAAGGGATTAGTATATTTTTCTGGACAGGTTACAGGGCAAAATTTTCAAGGTGAAGCTTATATTACTCCTGCGAGATACACTCTTGTATTGAAAACTGAAGAAGGAACAAAAATTTTCATTTTTAGTGGATATCAGTCTTCAACTATAGATGCTCTTATTGAGAAAGGAGATTCTGTGGATATTGCAATTAAAAAAATAGATATACGTCCAGGATGTATTAAGGCAAAAAATCTTAAAAAAGAAAATATCTTATCAATTAATAGTGAAAAATTCCCAGATCTCTAAGCACGTCCTTAATTTATTCTTTTAAGTATGTTTTTTTAATATAGTTAAGAAAGGGTCTTTCTTTTTTTTCTATTTGATATTTATCTAGAACATCATAATAATTTTCTAAATCTTTAATTGGAATATCAATGAGCGGATATCCTTTTTTCCATAGAATCCAGTTCATTAATAATCTTGAAAGTCTTGAATTGCCGTCTGTAAATAGCTGTAAGGAGATTATTTTTAAATGTATCAATGCAGCCAATTCCAAAGTATGTAATTTTCTTTTTTCTGCCTTATACCATCTGAAGAAATTCTCGATTTCTTTATTGAGCTGATTCCATTTTGGAGGAACATAGACTGTTCCAGCTATTTTAATATCTTTTTTTAATTCACTTCTCAATTTTCCTGCCAAGGCATCATCAACCCCAGAGAATAAAATTTTATGTATTTTTTTAATAAATTTTAAATCTAATTTTCCCTTATATTTTGTTATTGCAATTATCCCCTTTTCATGATTTTCGAGTTCTTTTACTGTTCTTAAGCTCTTAAATCCTTTTGGCATAACTCCTTTTTTTAATATTAAAAAAGTCTGCCTCAACGTCACATCTAAACCAGATAATTTGCTACTATCATAAGTATATCTTATAGAAAATTCCTTTAATCTTCCTTCTTTTTCCAAGGGGCTTAATCTTTCTACCTTTTTTTTATATTCTGATTTTTTCTTCTCTATTTTTTTAATGTCTTCTACTGAAAGAAATTTATATCTTCCAACACTTAATTCTCTTAAAAATTCTTTTTTTAATTGTTCTAATCTTGCTTTCTTGGGGAGAGTTTTGCCAATATATCTGCTTTTTTGAATTATCTTTTTTCCTTTTCTAATTGAATGAATAAGCACCCAATATTCCTTTTTCTTGCTTTTTACTTGCCTTACAAATACCATATTAAAGTTATTCACTACACTTATTTAAACCTTTCGGTTATTCACTACAAATCATGTTGCTTAAGCCCTTCCGTGACTTTTTCCGAGAATTATTCCAGAAGCAATAATATGCGCAATTCTAATTGGTTCAGGAATTAGAGAATGAGTGGCGCTGATTCTGATAATTTTTCTTACCTCTTTTTCATCTATGTTTTTTGAGAATTGAAAATAAACATTTCCTTTTTTAATTTTTATTTTATAGACTTTGCCAGCTCTATCAATTAACTTTATCTTACTTTTTTGCTTGATTTTTTTTAGTGCATCGGATATTTTCTTAAAATTAGGCTTTTTTCTTGTGACAACTATGACTGGCATCCCAGTCTTTTCTGCAATCTTATTGATATCTATAACATTAAAACCAGCCACAGCAATACCATCAGTCATTATGCAACTGAGTTGATCTTTATGGCTTGTTTTGTTAGCCATATCTGCAATCTTTTTCGTTGAATCACCCCCATCAACTCTGACTTGGGTTGAAAGCAAGGCATCCATATAATTTCCTCCTCTAAAGACTGTTCCAACAATCATACATTTTTTATCTCTGAATTTATTAAAGGGAGCATCATCAATACCCAGAATCCTTATCTCTTTTTTGACTTTCTTGATAATTTTAATCATCTTTTTCATGATTTGATTAATATGATAAAACTTAAAAAACCTTTTATATCTTTTATAAAATTCTTATAAACTTTATATATAACTGTGTATAACTATATCAAAACCTTTTTAAAGTGACTTAACTTGAAAATAATAACACTTTTTGATTATTTCAAAATCAAATAAAATTAAAAATTAAATAATAAATGGCTAAGGGAAAAATGAAGAAAAGTTTGATTTTTGCTGTTTTTTTTATAGCAATACTTGTGACAACTCTAACTTTAGCATTTGTCATACAAAGTTTGACTACTCCTTTAAATATTGCACATGGAACAATTGGTTCAGGAAGCTTTGAGATAAACAATACCTCTGGTGGAACTGTTACTAACATTGATTGTATTGTTGATGAAGTAGCATACAAATCTTGGGTTACATTTTCTAATTGCCCAAGTGCTTTAAATGATGGTGATGTTTTCACTGTCAACTTTAATGTTGCAGTACCACAATATACCTCCCCTTCCTCTCCTTATTATGATATAACATTAAGGATAAGTGGAACTGGTGCATTAGACCACACACAAAATTTACAAGTAATTGTACCCAGTTCTCCTGGTCTTTCAATAACTGCTGATGTGGATATGGAAGGATATGATGGAGATGATGATACAGAGAACTTTACTGTGACAAATACAGGTAATGTTGATTTGATTAACATAGTCTTTGATTATGAACAAGATGATTTGACAGATGGTGACAATGACACTATTACTTTAGGTTTCGATCCAAGCACTATTACCAGTTTAATTGCTGGAGATGACTCAGAGGTAGAAGTAACTGCAACAATTGACTCAGACATGGATTATGGAACTTATAGTACGGATGTAGAGGTTTCTACACTTTCACCAACTGCTGTTAGTGCAACAATGCACGTTACAATCAGAGTTAAGAAAGAATATTGTGACTCAGGACAACAAGGCTCAAGACTCGTTATAACCAAAATTGAAGAACCAGATACTGGTGATGATTTTACATTGCCTGCAACAATTCCAGTTGAAGTAGATGTAAGAAATGATTATGATGAGGATCTTGACGTAGTTCTTGAAGCACAGCTTTTTGACATCTCTGATGATGTGTATGTTGTTAAAGGCGAGGATGAAATTTCAATAGATGAAGATGAAACAGGAACTTTAAAAGTTGACCTTAAAATTCCAATGGATGTCAACGAAGGTCATGTTCATATTGTCATCATAAAGATATATGAAGATGGTAATGAAGATGACCAATGTGCAGATGATTTTGTTGTTGTTGATATAAACAAAGACAAGAACAAGGTTATTTTGGACAAAGCAACAGTAACTCCTGAAATAGTGGAATGTGATGCTGAATTCTCAGTTCAACTAAAATTTGGGAATGCTGGAAGAAACGATGAAGACAAAGTCAAGGTAAGAATATACAATACAAACCTTGAAATTGATGAAACAAAAACTACATCTATTGATGAAGATGAATATGACACTGTTAATTTCAACTTGTTACATGTCCCAGAAGATGCTGAAGAATCTGAATATGTTTTAAACATAGAATGGTTCTATGATTATGACGATGATGACGACGAGTATGATGAATCTGGTAATAGCGAAGTGACTTTCACTGTTGAAGGAAACTGTATTGTGCCTGTCTATGATGTAATCATAAGCACCCAGCAACTTAGTGGTGCTAAACCTGATGAAGAATTCACAGTTAAGGTTACATTGACAAACACTGGTACAGAAGAAACTACATACACAATAAGTGCCATAGGTTATAGTGGTTGGGCAACTCTTGAAAGTCTCGACCCAGAAACCTTGACACTTGAAGCTGACGAAGCAGGATACACATACATAAAACTTACTCCAACAGAAACTGGCTCACAAGAATTCACAGTCAGAGTAGAATTCGAAGACCAAACAGAAACACAAGACATTTCAGTTAATGTTATGTCTAAATCAGAAGCAGCTGGTTGGTTTGAACAAGCATGGTTTACAATAAAACATAACTGGGAATGGGTTCTAGTTAATGCAGCTCTTGCAATCGCAATAATTGTCCTCTTTATCCTTTTATTGACAAAAGGACACAGACATAAACCTAAACATGTTTATGTGGTAGGAGGCAAAGGGATGGCTAGAGCAAAAGGACCAACTGAAATCAGTTTAGCAAGAACAAGAACAGCAAAAAAAACCAAAGCAAGAACAAGAAGAAAACCAAGAAAGAAGAAAAGATAATTTGTTTTTTATTTTTTTATTTTTAATTTCCTTTTTCCTTTTTTATTGTTTTTTATTTTTTATAATTATATTTATAAATATCTTTATAATCATCTCCTTAATCATGCCCTTAATCCTAGCCATAATCATCTATATATCTCTTTAAAACAAAAATTTAAAAGTCGTAAGGCTTTTTATTCATGATAATAAAGATTAATAATAAAGATTAAAACAAAATGACAAAAGAGAAAAAGAGAGAGAAGAAAAGAGATGCACAAATCCAAGATCTTCTGATAAGACTTAGCCCTCTAGAAAGAGAAATCCTCCCATTCCTTGAGCTAAGAAATGCTATGAAGATTTCAAGCCAGTCACAACAGAGTCTTACATCTGTTAAGAGAGCTCTTCAGTTTCTTTCTTCTAAGAACCTTGTTATCCTTCATCTAAAAAAGAAGAAAGTTGTGAAACTTGATGATAATGGAGTCATATACCTCCAAAACCACTTACCAGAACGCAGACTTCTTGATATTGTTGTTAGAAACAAGCCCATGAGCTTCCAAGAAGCTCAAAAACAATCAAATCTTAGCAAAGACGAGTTTACTATATCTCTTGGAGTTCTCAAAAAGAAGGCTCTTATAAATATAGCAATAGGCAAAATTACATTCAAAGGAATAAGAGAACAAGCCTCAAAAATGATGCTTGAAGAAAAATTTCTAAAGGCATTGCCGATTGATTTGGAAAAACTAACAGCAGAACAAAAATTATCCTTACAGAATCTAAAACTAAGAAAACAAATAATAAAAATCGATGAAGTCACAACACTCACCTTTGATATCACAGACCTTGGAACAACAGTTCTCCAGTCTCTCAGCAAAATAAAGAAACTTGATCTTATTGAAGAACTTACACCAGAAATAATCAAAAAAAGTTCTTGGCGAGGCAAGAAATTTAGAAAATATGATATTAACAGCAAAGCCCCAGATATTCATGGAGGCAAGCGTCATTTCACAAATCAGGCAATTGATTATGCAAGACGTATCTGGCTTGATCTTGGATTCCAGGAAATGACAGGCCCATTCACACAGACTGCTTTCTGGAATTTTGATGCATTATTCACAGCACAAGATCATCCAGTCAGGGAAATGCAAGACACTTTTTATATCAAAGATAAAGAAGGCAAACTTCCAGATAAAAAAATAGTAAAGGAAGTAAAGAAAGCACATGAACAAGGAACCCAAGATAGCAAGGGTTGGCAATACCAATGGCAAGAAAAAGAAGCAAAAAAAATAATTCTAAGAACTCATACAACATGCTTATCAGCAAAAACCCTTGCAAAGCTTAAAGATAAAAAAATAAATAAACAAGGAAAATTCTTTGCCTTAGGAAAATGTTTTAGAAATGAAACAGTTGATTGGAGTCATGGTTTTGAGTTTAATCAGACAGAAGGCATAGTTATAGACAAGAATGCAAACTTCTGTCACCTTCTAGGATACCTTAAAGAATTTTACAGCAAAATGGGTTTCAAAACAATCCGTTTCGCTCCAGCATATTTCCCTTACACTGAGCCTAGTGTAGAAATATCTACATGGAACGAAAAAAAGAAAGTTTGGCTCGAGCTCGGCGGAGCAGGCATATTCAGACCAGAAGTAGTCATTCCCCTCTTAGGAGAATTTATTCCAGTTCTTGCATGGGGACCAGGATTTGACAGAGCAATCATGGATTATTATCATATAAAGGATCTCAGAGAACTTTATCAAAATAACATAACTAAACTCAGAAAAATAAAATTTTGGTTGAAATAAGATGGATAAGAAAAAAGTAGGAGTTGGATTTGGAGTAATGATATTAAATAAAGAAGGAAAAGTATTGCTTGGAAAAAGACATGAAGATGCACATAAGGCAGATTCTGAATTAAAGGGAGAAGGGACTTGGACAATGCCTGGAGGCAAATTACATTTCCAAGAATCTTTCGAAGAAGGAGCTAAGAGGGAAGTTACAGAAGAAACTGGGATGAAATTAAATAACATAAAAGTGATTTGTGTTAATAATGATATGGTCGACACAGCTCATTTTGTAACAATAGGGTTATTTTCAGATGATTTTGAAGGAGAACCACAAGTTATGGAACCAGATGAAATAACTGAATGGAAATGGTTTGATTTAAATAATTTACTAGAAAAAATATATTTTCCAAGCGCAAAGGTCTTAGAAAATTATAAACAAAATAAATTTTATATAAAATAAAAAATGAAAATAAAAAAGAAAATATGGCCAGAAAATTTTGAAAAGATGCTCAATGGAGAGAAGAAATTTGAGATGAGATTAGCTGATTTTGATATTAAGGAAGGAGATATCTTAATTTTAGAAGAATATGATCCAAAAACTCAAAAATATACTGGAAGGAATATTAAGAAAAAAGTAAATTTTGTTACTAAATTAAATCCATCTGAATATGATCCAAAAGATGTGGTTAAATTTGGACTTTATGTTATTCAATTAGGAGAGTAAAATGGCAATTGTAAAATTCAGCAAAAAAGAATTTGAAAAACATATCAGACTCACAAAGCAGATTGAAGAGAAAATTAGTATGTTTGGAACACCTCTTGAATCAATAAGCAAAGATGAAGTTATAATAGAAGTTTTCCCAAACCGTCCAGACCTCTTATCTCTTGAAGGCTATATTCGCTCTTTCCTTGCATTCCTTGGAAAAAAACCTGGCCTCAAGCAATACATCCTCAACAAACCACTAAAAAATTATGAAGTCAGGATTCATAAATCTGTAAGTGATGTCAGACCATACACTGTTTGTGCTATAATTAAGGATCTTAAGTTTGACGATGAGAAAATAAAAGAAGTTGTGGATATTCAAGAAAAAATCCATAATACTCTCGGTAGAAACAGAAAAAAAATAGCTATAGGGATTTACCCTCTTGAAAAAATCACTTTACCAATTCGTTACGAAGCAAGAAAACCTCAAGACATAAACTTCATGCCTCTGGAAGCAACAAAAGAAATGACAGGCATTGAAATTCTTCAGAAACATCCAGCAGGCAGAGAATATGCATATCTTCTTCAAGGAAAAAAGAAATTCCCGATATTCATCGATGCAGATAATGAAATTCTTAGCATGCCTCCAATAATTAATTCACATAAAACAGGCAAGATAACAACACAAACAAAAGATATTTTCATTGAATGTTCTGGTTTTAATCTTGACATTCTAAAAAAGACTCTCAACATTCTCATTACTATGTTTGCTGACATGCAGGGAACAATTTATCAGATGAAATTGTTTTATAATAAAAAGAATCCAGAAATAACTCCAAACTTACAGCCAGAAAAAATAAAAATTAACATAAACAATATCAACAAACTTCTTGGACTCAATATCCAAGAACCAGAATTCAAGAAACTAATTGAAAAAATGGGATATGATTATAAAAATCAAAATGTTCTTGTACCATCATGGCGTACAGATATTCTTCATGAGGTAGACATTGCAGAAGACATTGCAATTGCTTATGGCTATGAAAATTTTAAACCAGAAATTCCGAAAATCTCAACAATAGGACAAGAAAACAGAAAAGAGATTCTCAAAAGAAATATCTCTCAGATTCTTGCAGGCATGAATATGCTTGAAGTTTCAACACATCATTTATTAACAAAACAAGACCTCAAGAAAGCTAATCAACGAAGTAAGATTGAAGTAGAAAAAAGCAAAACAGATTATAATTTTTTAAGGCAGACTTTATTTCCATCAATTATGAAAGTCTTAGGAGATAATATTGATTCCGAATATCCTCAACATATTTTTGAAATAGGAAAGGTTTTCCAAATAAATGATAAGGGAAAAGAAGAAACAGGGATTAAAGAATCAGAACACCTCATAATTGCATATGGCCCTTCTAATTTTACAGAAATCAAACAAATTCTCGAGTACTTTGAAAAAATGCTAAATCTCAAGTTTAATATTGAAGAAACAGCAAAACAAGGATTTATCGACGGAAGAACAGCAAAAATCCTCATAAACAAGAAAGAGGTTGGAATATTAGGAGAGATTCACCCCACCTTCCTAAAAAATTTCCATATAAAGATGCCTATATCTATTCTTGAAATCAATCTAGAAAAAATCTTTGATCTTTTATGACTAAACTAATTTAATCATTCAATTAATCATTCAACCATAATAACTTTTCTTAACTTTTGTCTTATTAACCTGCATTTTTCTTAAAGAGTTACATATCCTTTGTAAATCAGGCTTGAGAGCCTGCCATCTTTTGAATGAATCTTTAATAAACAAGGCCTCATGTTTTTCAACATATCTAATATCAAGGTTTACTGCTTCAATTTCAAGAGCAACAAGCTCTTTGTATATCCTGGCAATATTTTCTTTATCATGCAACGTAAGGTTTTTAATCATTCCAAGCACAAACAATGGAGCTGCTTGTGGATTCAAAAACAATTCAAAAAAACGAAGAAAAGCAGCAACTTTGTCAGTAATCTCCCGACGAAATTCTCGAAGAAGAACTTCTGTTTCTTTATCTTGTGCTTTTTCTATATCAAAATCTTCATTAAGTTCAGAAAAACTTGGCAACTTATACTTCTTTCTAAAGGGGTCATATTGTTTCTTTAATTCATCTAAAGGAATTTTAGCCCCTTTTGTTTTTTTCATCTATTTACACAGAACCTAGTTCTTTTAAACTTTATTGTTATAAAAAAGGCTTTTCAGAATTATCTCCTTCACCTTCCATAAATTCTGCAAATGCAGCATCCAACTTTTTATCTATAGATTCTCCTTTTTCTTCCCTTTCTTCTACTTTCAAGGGTTTTGGATGAGCAAATTCTTCTAATCTAAGTATTAAATCAGTTATCTTAACTGGTTTATTTAATTCATAAAAGTTCATCTCTGGTTTTTGGTTATATAATCTATATCTGCTGTTATTCTTTATTGCCTCATGAACATAAGATGCAAAAAATTCAGCCCCCATTGATTTACAAAACCTTGGCATTATTACTTTTCTATCAATTTTTAGGTTTTTTTCTGAGCATGAATTGTTAGGTCTAAAAGCCATTTTTTTTATCTCTTTGTCTTTTATTTCAAAAATAGGGTAATATTCAAATTTTTCATTGAGCCTATACTCTATTTCTAAATAATTAATCATGAATGATTGTAGTGTAGTTATTAGATCATCTGGCTGTTCAGATTTTTTTGAACATTCTCCGGAATATACTGGAATTTCTTTCTTAGGTTTTTTCTTCTTGCCAAGGCCGAATACCATAAAAAAATCACCTCAGAATTATATATAAACTTTTCTATTGTAATTATTTGATAGTAGCAACTAAGCCCTCTTTTTTCTGTACATCCCATTTACTTTAACATAACCTCTTCTCTCAAGAGTTTCGCTCCATTGTGTTCTTTTCTTTTCATCTGCTTTCTTTTTCTCCTCTTTTTCTAATTTTTCCATTCTTTTATGTACATCAAAGATAAACTTCCCAGTAAGTTCAACAGGTTCTTTAACAAGATAAAATTTTAAAAATTCTCTTATTGGTTGTTTTATACTATAAAAATAAGCCTTATAATTTATTTTCAATCTTGTTAAATCAGCAAAATAATTTACAAAATTTTCTCTCTCGTATTTTTCACATAATGGTTCACTTCCTATGCCCCAATCAAATTTTGCGAGAAGTGTTTTTAATTCATTATATATTGAAAATTGCTCTTTATTCTTAATTATTTCTCCAACAAGATTTACAATTTTCCTTTCCTGATCATTTCCTTCTTCTTCCTGCAGACCCAAGATTTTTATAATATCCTCATATAATTCTTTTTCACCTTTTTCAAGTCTAATAAATGCCATATCTCTTATTTGATTCCCTACTATACCAAATAATTGTTTTAATCCAAAAGTATTGAAATCAACTATCTCTAAAATACCATTTCCTTCTAATTGAAGAAGCCATTCTAGTTCAAGATCCTTTCTTTCAAATTTATATGCATGCGGGAAAAGATAATGTAATGCCATAAAAAATTTACTAAAGAATAATATATAAAAATTTATGTGCTAAAATGACAAAAAGCCTCGACCGAGATTTGAACTCGGGACCTCGTCCTTACCAAGGACGCGCTCTACCAACTGAGCCATCGAGGCATAAACCTTTTTTAGATTATAGAATATTTAAGTTTTTTGCTGCAATTAGTTGAGATTGTATGGGGTAATTTTATATAATCTTGTCCTCTATTTATATTATGGCTATAGAAATGACTCTGCAACAAATAAGCCAGATGCCTAAAAAAGATTTGGAAAAAATCTTAACTGAATTAGGAAAAGCTAATTCAATAGAAGTTAAAATTTTTGCAGATGAAATTAACAAATGCATAAAAAAATATTTTCAGAAACATTTTAATCTAGAACCAGAACAAAAAGTAATAAAACAAACATTTTATAACATAAAAAAAGAAAAAATACTGGAACTATATGAACATAAGAGAATTCTTTTTGAAAACATTACATGGAATATAGCTAAAAAACCCTATACAAAAGAAGGTTTTACAATAACTTTAAATCCTTATTCTAGTGATTTAAATAAAGCAAAAGGTAGAGTAGCTATTTCTTATGGAGATTCTAAATTTAAGAAAAAAATAGAAAAAATTAAGAAGAAACTCGAAACCTATGAACTAGATGTTTCTATTCATCATATTGGTGGCTACATCTTATAATCTATAAAAAATAATGTTTTTAAATCAAACTTTTATAGTATATCCATAGCCCTGTAGTGTAGTGGTCAAGCATCCAAGGCCCTGGACCTTGTGACCCGGGTTCGAATCCTGGCAGGGCTATTTTCAATAAGTTTTAAATATGACATAATATATAGTAAAATATGGCAGAAAAAGAAATCGGAGAAGTTACAAACTACTTTAAGAATGTAAAAGCTGCTTCAATCAAACTTACAGCTCCTCTTAAGAAAGGAGATAAGATCAAGATAAAGGGCGGCGAAAAGGAAATTGAAGTCACTGTGGACAGTTTGCAAATTGATAGAAAAGATATTGAGAAAGCTAAGAAAGGAGATGAGGTAGGGCTCATTGTTCCAGAAAGTGTTCACAAGGGTAACAAAGTCTACAAGATATAATAAGAAGACAAATAAACAACTTTATAAAGAATTTTTCTTTTTTTTATTTACTTAATCTAAGCTCCCATGGTGTAGTGGCCAAGCATCGGGCCCTCTCGAGGCCCAGACCCGGGTTCAACTCCCGGTGGGAGCATTTTATTATATATTTCTTATTGCAAGAATCATTTTAAAACCAAGTCAGCTTGTTTTTTTATGGCTAGAACTAATAATATTGCTCTTGTTTTTGACTTTGATTTGACATTAACTAAAGATTATTCTCAGACACCTATTTTCGAATTTTATAATTATGTTCCAAGAAAATTTTGGGGCACTACAAACAAAGAATATAAAAGAAGAATCAAAAAATTAGAAGAAAGACCACAAGTAGGAATTTTTGGCCCAAGACAGACTTTGTGTTATGAAACTACTTACGCAGATGTTTTAGTTGACTTTGTACAGAGAGGAATCTTTCCTGGGTTAACTCTCGACAAATTGGGGGAATTGGGCAGTAAAATTGAATTTCATCCAGGAGTGTTAGAATTTTTCAAAGAATCAAAAGAATTAGTAAAAAATAATAAAAGATGGAAGGAATATAATATTGGCTTAGAATTCTATGTGATAAGTTGTGCTATAAGGGAGATGATTGCTGGCAGTAAGATAGCTGAATATCTTACAGGACTTTTTGCAACAGAATTTATTGAGAATGAAAAAGGTATTAGCTTAGCAATCCATAAAATGAGTTATACTGAAAAAACAAAATATCTTTATCAAATAAATAAAGGCCCAGAATTTAATGAAAATGCTTATGTCCCCCATCATTTAAGAAGAATAACCAAGAAGAATATAAACCACATTGGAGATGGTCAAAGTGATGTTCCTTGCAGCACCACAGTTCGGAAAATGGGCGGGAAAAGATATGGGATAATCAAACCTAGTAATGAAGAATTTTTTAAAGAAGCACCTGAATTAAAGAAGGAAGGCAGATTCGATGAAATTGGTCCTCCAGACTATAGAAATGGATCCAAAACTAGAAAATTCCTAGATCAAATTATAGTTGATGATGCTGAAAGAACAGCAGATGAAATAGATTTGGGAAAGAAAGTGTCCAAAAAATTAATACGCGTCCAGACTGCCAAAAAATAAAAATTTATAAGCCACATCACTTTAATTCTATCATGGATTATAAAAAGATAGGTCTTAAGTCAGGAATTGAAATTCATCAACAGCTTGAGACCCACAAGCTTTTCTGTAAATGTCCAAGCATCTTGAGAAAAGAAAATCCAGATATTGAAGTCAGAAGAAGACTTTATGCTCTTGCTGGTGAAACTGGAAAAATAGACGTTGCTGCAGCTTATGAACAATCAAAGAAAAAAGAATTTGTTTATCAAGCTTATTCTGATTCAACTTGTCTTGTTGAATTGGATGAAGAACCTCCACATCTTATTAACCAAGAAGCACTCAGAATTGCCTTACAAATTTCCTTACTTCTCAATGCAACCCCCATCACAACAACCCAGGTCATGCGCAAAACTGTTGTTGATGGCTCAAACACCTCAGGATTTCAAAGAACTTTACTTCTTGCAACAGACGGCTATATAGAAACAGATTCTGGGAAAAAAATAGGAATCCAAAATATCTGTCTTGAGGAGGATGCAGCAAGAATAATCAAACAAACAGAACATCAAAAAATATTTCGTCTTGATAGGCTTGGAATTCCACTTGTTGAAATAGCAACAAGTCCAGATATATCAAGTCCAGAAGAAGCAAAGCAAGTAGCCTTAAAGATTGGGGAAATTCTTCGAAGCTGTAAAGTTAAGCGAGGCCTTGGAACAATCAGGCAGGATGTTAACATGTCAATTAAAGATGGTCCTAGAATAGAGATTAAGGGAGTTCAAGATCCTACCCTTATCTCAAAAACTATTGAAACTGAAATCATACGGCAACTAGAATTAAAAAAAGAAAAAAAGAAAAAGGCATTGCCTGAAGTCAGACGCGCTGAGATTGATGGCACAACAACTTTCTTGAGGCCATTGCCAGGAGCTGCGCGTATGTATCCTGAAACAGATATCCCCCTAATCAAGATTTCAAAAGACATGATTGATAATATAAAAAAGACTCTTCCAAGACTTAAACATGAAATTAAAGCTGAGCTTGAAGAAAAAATGCATAGTGAGCTTGCACAAGCATTGCTTAAAGAAAACAAGCTTGATGAATATAAAATTCTCATAAACATCTACAACAAACCTGGTTTCATTGCTAAGATGCTTGCAATCTGGCCAAAAGAAATTGCAAGTCATGAAAAAATTGAAATTGATAAAGTTTATGAAAAATTATCTCTCGATGTTCTTGAAACAATTTGTGATTATCTAAGTAAGGGAAAACTTGAAGAGTCAAGAGTAAAGAAGGCAATAGAAGGCCTAGCCAGAGGAAAAACTATCAAAGAAGTCACAAAAGAGGAAGTAACTGATGTTTCAAAGCTTGATGATGAAATCAAAAAGCTTATTAAAAACAAGCCAGCTCTCAGCATTAATGCTTACATGGGGCTCATTATGAAAAAATATAAAGGAAAGATTGATGCTGTTAAAGTCTCAAAGATAATTAAAAAATATATTTAAAATGGCAAAAAGAGAAATTGAAATGTCTGAAGAAGCTCCCATGTATATTTACGCTACAGAAGGAGTAAGTTCTTATTATTCAATATTAAAAATAAATAATAAAAAAATCCTAACAATCTGTGGGTCAGGTGATCAAGTTTTGAATGCATACTTTTTTGGTGCGAAAGAGGTTGTGGGCTTTGATTTAAATAAAAGATCAGAATTTATCACCAGGATTAAAATTGCAGCTATCAAAGAGCTTAACTACAAAGAATTTTTAAAATTCTTTGGAAAAAACTATACAAGCGCTAGTTTGGATTATGGCCTCTATAGGAAAATACAAAAAAATTTAGATAAAAAGACCATCGCATTCTTTAATTCTCTTTATAAAAAATGTAATTTTAAAGGTAAAAAATTAGTAAAATCCGAATATTTTAGACAGAGGGAGGATGTTAGATTAGACATTAAAAAAATAAATCTTTATTTAAAAAATGAAAGAACTTATCTAAAATTAAGGCATATATTAAAAAATATAAAATTTAAATTTGTTCAAGGAAATGTCAAAGATATCTATACGAATAAAAGATTAATTAATGAAAAATTTAATATTCTCAATTTGTCAAATGTTCCAAATTATTTTACAGTCAAATTTGAAAGAGAAAATGCTAGAGACCCAATAATGACTTTTTTTAGAGAAATTCTTCTGAATCTAAGAAAAAAACTTTCACCAAAAGGAATAATTTTTTATTACGCCTATTCTGCACAAATATATCCTAATAGAGTTGCAAAAAAGATGCCTCTTCTCTCAAAAAACCTTTCAACGAAGAGAATTGCAAAACAAAAAGAATTTAAAGTTACAATAAAAAGATTTGAAACATACAAGGGATTTTTTGATAAAATAATAATCTTAAAAAGGCATTAATTTCATCAAATGAAACATTATAAAAAATATCTAATAAAATAGATAAAAAAAATATTTAAAAACATAAGATTGTTTAGATTTATATAAAAAATATAAAAAAGATAAAAAAAGACAAGATGATATTTAATTTAGGTCCAAAGGAGGTTGAGATTTTAATAAAGATAATTCTTGCAGCAGTTATTGGTTTTTTAATTGGTCTTGAAAGAAGAAAAAAACATTTTGGATTAGCCTCAAGGACGTTAATGTTAATCTGTATTTCTGCATGTTTATTTACAATTGTAGGTACTAGTGTTTTTAGTGATACAAATTTATCAAGAGTTGCTCAGGGATTAGCTGCAGGAATAGGTTTTATAGGAGCAGCTATAATCTGGAAGCAAAAACAAGGAAAATTGATTTATGGATTAACAAGTGCTGCAACTATTTGGGCTTTAACAGCAATTGGTTTTGCTATAGGAGCAGGAGAATATTTTTTAGCAGTTATTGTCACAATTGTCATTCTCCTTATTTTATTAGTTAAGAGGGTAGGAGTAGAATAAGATGAAAAAAGAAAAAAGAACTTACATAAAAGACATTAAAAAAGGCCAGGTTTTTCTACAAGGTTGGACTCATGATCTAAGAGACTTGGCAAAAATAAAATTCCTTCTCTTGAGAGATATAAGTGGAATTATTCAATGCATTATCAAAGACAAAAAATTATTCAAGAAATTCTCAGAACTAACAATTGAATCAGTAATCTCAATAACTGGAAAAGCAAAAAAAGCAATAGTCAAAAGTCCAGAAGTCACACAAAAAGAACTTGAGGTTGAAGTTACAAACATAGAGATTATAAACAAGGCAGAACAATTGCCAATTCTTGTTACAGAAAAAGATAAAACAATCACTACAGACATTTCAAAAAGACTTGACAATCGAAGCATTGACTTAAGAAAACCAAAAGTCAAAGCAATTTTCATAATCCAAAATGAGATTATGCGTTCATTCCGGGAGTTCTTTGCAAAACAAGATTTCATAGAAATTCAACCTCCTTGCATAATTGCATCAGCAAGTGAAGGGGGAACAGAATTATTCGCAGTAAAATATTTTGAGAGAGATGCATATCTTGCCCAAAGTCCACAACTTTACAAACAACTTGCAGCTATAGCCTTAGAAAAAGTCACATGTATTGTTCCAGTTTGGAGAGCAGAGAAACATAATACCCCACGTCATTTAAATGAATCAAGACAAATGGATATTGAAGTTGCTTTTATCGACGATATTCAAGTTCTAAAGTATCTTGAAAGTGTTATTCAGTATATTGTCAAGAATGTAATTGAGAATTGTAAAGAAGAACTCAATGTTCTTAATAAAAAAATCATGGTTCCAAAAGTAAAATACCTTTCATATGATGAAACAGCCAAGATGCTAAAGAAAATTCACATGTCAGTCCAAGAAAATGAGGAATTTGATTCAGTTCATGAAAAGAAACTTTGCGAGCTTTTCCCTGACACACTCATTATAATTCATTCTTATCCTAGCAAGGCAAAACCTTTCTACATCTGGCCAAAAGACCAGAAAAAAGGAATTAGTGGAGGTTTTGATGCTCTTTTAGGAGGCATGGAAATATCAAGTGGAGGTCAGAGAATCCATAAAGCAGATATTCTCATAAAAAATCTCAGAGAAAAAGGTCTCAATCCCGAGCATTTTAAACATTATATAAATGCCTTTAGATATGGAGCACCATTCCATAGTGGATGGAGCATAGGTCTCGAGAGATTTACAATGGCTCTTCTAGGCCTAGAAAACATTAGAGAAGCTTGTATGTTTCCAAGAGATAGAGATAGGCTGACGCCTTAATTATTTTTATGTTCTTTTGGAAAATATTCATGTTTATATCCTAAAGGATATTTTATTGTTCCTGATGGTTTGTCTACCTCAATTCTTCCATGTATTACACTTCCATCCTTTTTATCATAAAAATCAGTGTTATAGATTTTCTCTATTTCTGGATAAATATGTTGTTTGAAAAGATTATAATTTCCAGTGCTTCTTGCTTTATTTGTTCCTTTTATAATGTTTATAACAGCTTCAGTTGTATCACCCTCAACAAGACATTCTTGAGCAGCCTTGCCATAATCTGCTATTTCTCGTTCAAGTTTTGATGGTTTTCCAAATATCATACCTAAAACAAATGCTGACAACACAAGACTAGAAACAATAATATGTGGCATATATTTCCCCTTTTCCTCTTTTCTTCGATGGATTATCTTATTAACATAAGCATCCCAATCTTTTCCACTAAATTCTTTCATTGAGCTATTATCGTTTTTTAACATAAAAAAAGATTATTTCACAACTTTATAAATCTTTCTCTTATCGTCACTAAATAGGAACGACAAATGCAAAGATATAAAAATAAGTTCTTGTTCTATATAACATGAAAAACTTAGGAAACTTAGTAAAATTATTGATGGCAGGAGCAACATTTTTCACGTTGGCTAGTGCCCAAGGACAAAATCAAGAAGTTCAAGAAAATAAAAATATCAAGGAAGAATATATAATTTTAACAAAAAAATTATCTGAAATCGAAGAACTATACAAGAAGAGTGTCATAAATTCTTATAAATTTCTTGGACAATCTATTGATGAAAAAAACATTAAAAAATATCCTTGTTATAATGATAGTGTTTCTTTTGATGTAGATGGGAAGAAGATAAATTTAGCATTTTCATTTGAACCATGGGAGTATGTTGCTATGGTAGATCCTACATCAGAAAAAGTGCTTTCAGCTGTATCTTATGTCGATACCTCGGGAAAATCAAATCTTGAAATTGCTGAATCTGTCTTTGACGTCCTGAAACATTATAAATTTCAGGGCATAAGATATGAATATGACCCAGGTCAAAATCCATACATCTTACTATCTCTAAAAACATTTTTTCCAGGAATAGGATATATTATGAAAGATATTATTAATCATCCTGACCAAACCTTAAAAGAGAAAGAGGGTGATTGCGAAGACCATTCAATACTCTACTCTTCCTGCTTGTTAGCAAAAGGAATCCCTTGTGCTCCTGTTCATGTTAATGGACACGAATTTTCTCTATTAAAAGTTAAAGATTCAGAATTTGATTTGTGCGATATATCAAAATTTGTTGTAGATTGGGAAGGTCACGCTTGGATTCCACTAGATATAACTGAGATAGGGCAAAAGGATTTTAATAGAGCTCTTGAAAAGGGAATGAACAAGTTCCATTCAAACCATAGTAATTTTCAAGTCTTAATCCCAGAACAATACAAAGAACTCTTTGGATATTGATTCTTAATCCATGAAAGTAAAAAGAAAAAAGAAAACCTTTTAAAACCTTTGTTCTTCTTTATTTTATCCCTGTAATCCCTGTGTAGCTCAAACTTTTCGTCGGGAAAACCAACGGAGGGGAGCAGTGGTAGAGCACTCGGCTGTAGCCTCGTGCTTTCTCGTCCAAAGATGAGACGAGGGCGTGCGGGACACTCGCAAGTGTTCGCAGAACCCGGGGTGTTGGCGGTTCGAATCCGCCCGCAGGGATACTCTTATTGAATTGTTTAGAAAAGATTAAAAATTGCTTTTTCTTTCTATTGTTATGGTTTTACAATATAAACTGAAAATCCAAAAGAGATGGAAGGATTATGCTGGAAAAAATAAATTAAAATATTCTGTAAGTAAGTATGATTTCAGACTTTTAAATGAAAAAAAGACAAAAATTCTTGTTGAAAAGGGTCCTTATAAAAAAGTTATGAAAAGATTTAGACAAATAGAATTTTTTAAACATGCAAAAAAATGAAAATGAAAAAAAAGACTAAAAATACAATACAAACAAAATCAACAGATACAAAGCCAACAAAAAAACAGATTGAAAAATTTAAGAAACAGGGCGAATATCCAAGGAAGACAAAAAATTGGCTCAGATACA
The DNA here is from genome assembly GCA_030612665.1 of archaeon. GTDB lineage: Archaea > Nanobdellota > Nanobdellia > Pacearchaeales > UBA284 > JAUWNL01. The sequence continues at coordinate 8,654 of JAUWNL010000004.1, read as the reverse complement.
GACAACAAGAACCAGAAAAATTTTCCGAATTTCGTATAAAAAAGATATCTTTAACAAAAATGTTAGTAGTCGGGAAATTAAAAAAAAGTGGGAAATGGGATGTTCAAAGTATAATGAAAAAGAAAAAATGAAAATAGATAAGATTGCATAATCCCCTTAGGATATTATTTTTAAAATATATATTAAAATAGAAAAATCATTATAATGAACAAGAAAGTCTTTTTGAAAAATCATCTTTCAAAAAATATTTTGTTTTACAATAATCTTTTTATAATCCAAACTTCTTACATTATTTTAAAATGAGGCCAGAATATGAATCAGAAAAAATAAGAGAATTATTGCAACATTCTTTATCTAAGAAAGTTTGTGATAAACATCCAATAGGAGCATTGATAGAAACAACTGATGGAGTATATATTTTTGGTTGGAATGGTCCGCCAACAAAAGGCATAGAACATAATGAATGTCTTAGGAAAGGTTATCCTTCTGGTAAAGGTATGGAAATTTGCCCAACTGTTCATGCCGAGATAAAAGCTATTTGTCATGCTGCACAAACAGGAACATCTTTACATGAAAGCACAATTTACTTGAATGAATGGTTTCCATGTGATAATTGCGCTAAGGCTATAGTTGAAGCAGGAATCACAACACTTGTAACACCAGATGAATTTTATGAAGATAAAAAGAAACACACCCTTATAGAAAAATTGCGTAATCAGCCATATAATTTTGAGATGGCAGAAAAATTGATTCGTGAGGCTGGCATCGAAGTAATAATAGATCCTCTAATAAGGCCATAGTAAAATAAATAAAAAATAAAATCAATAAATAAAAAAAATAAAAAAAAATAAAATAAAAAAAATTAAAAAAATCTAGAGATTAAATTATATATTGTATATATTTATTCTTCTTTCTTTTCTTTTTCTTCAGCTTCTTCTTCAACCTTTTCTTCTTCAGCTTCTTCTTGAGGTTCTTCTTTTGTTTCTTCCTCTGTAGTTTCTTCTTCAGTTTTCTCTTCAGCTTCTGGTTCTCTTGGAGTTATTCCTTTTCTTTTAAAGAAACACTCTCTACAGTAAACTGGAGTACCTTCTCTTGGCTTGAAAGGAACTTCTGCTTCCTTTCCACAGTCACTACATGTTATCTTATGCATTTCTCTTGGACCGCCGAAACTTCTTCGTTTATTAAAGCCTCCGCCGCCTCCTCTACGCTTATTATATCCGCCGTATGCCATATTATATTTTTCTCCTATATTTCTATTATTTAACTTATTAAATTTTCTAAGAACTAGCTATATCTTATATATTTTGCATATACTATCTATATGCTAACTCTTATGATTTATAAACCAATTTTTTTTGTTTTATAAACCTTTCTCTTATGTCTTTTTTGTCTCTTGTCTCTTTTATTATAACAATCTTTTTAAAACACTTTCTTCTTAAAAAGGGAGATAAACAAAGATAATAAATTATAAAATGTTAGGATTTGATCATTTTGAATTAAAAGGCGCGAATGTTTTGTATAGTACAACAGATACAATTGATGAAGCCTTGAAACTTGGAAACCTTAAGTCTGGAGAAACACTCTGTGATCTTGGTTCTTCATGGGGCGAGGTTTTGATTAGGGGAGCTGAGAGGTTTGATGCTTTTGGAGATGGTTATGAATGGAGTCCAGGTCTTGTTCTTGAATCAAGGCAAAATGCTAAACAAAAAGGTCTTGATAATATGCTAAGATTTCATTGTAAAGACCTTTTTCAAGCTGACCTCACTGAAGTTGATTTAGTCTACATATTTCTTTCCCCAATGTATCATTCTAAACTAAGAAGAAAGTTCAAAGAAGAACTAAAAAAGACAGCAAGAATTGTGACTATAAAATTCCCAATCAAACAATGGACAGAATACAAAAGAGCTGAGCTTGATGTTCCAATCTTTCTTTATAAAATGGATAAGCTCCTGAGAACAAGGCCCTTCAAATATTAAAAAGGTTTAAAAATAAAAATCATTTGTCTCTTATATGCCCTAGTAGTGTAATGGTTTAGCATTGAGCCCTGTCGAGGCTCCGATCCGAGTTCGAATCTCGGCTGGGGCGCCTTTCTTTCAGTACAACATTTAAAAAGGGTGTTTTTGAACCCGTTGGATGGAAAATCCAAAAAAAGAGCAAGAAAAAGAGGAAGACACAATTCCAGATTTTTTTAGAAAAGAATTTCCAGATTTAACCAAGTTCTGGGAATTTCTAAATCAAAAAGACGACGAGAAGTAATTGATCTTTGAACCCATCTCATAATGGAAAAATTTTTATAGTTTTTTCTTTTTGTAACTAAGTCCGAATAATTTCTTAATGTCCAAGAAAAGATATACTCTGTCCGAAAATTGTCCACAAAAAGGTTAATTTTATAAATATGTTTAATTTATGATTAAGGTAATATTAATTGTGTTTTACATGAGGTGGAAATTTCAGGTGTGGAGCCTGTAAATCTACCTGCACGGCGACCACCTCACGACCACGTTCTAAAACATCAAGACAAGTCTGGTTCTTCTCCATCATCTGTTTTATCTTCATGATTATTATTGCTTGATCTTATCTAAGTAATCTTCTCCAGCCTTCATTATTTCATATACATACGCCACAGTTCTACCAATAACAATTCTCTTTCTAGCAGTATACTTTTTAGCTTCTCTTCTGTTTAAAGATACACTTATTGATTCTGGACTGTGATTAATTCCAAACACTTCTTTCAATATAAACCGAATCTCTGGTGGCGTTAGACCCCCGATCTCTTTTTTCTTCATAATATTAAGCACATATAACGCTTGTGGAAGAATCTTCTTTAGATCGTAAATATCTGGATAATGACTTCTATTTAACTTGGTTGCAAGTTCTCTTTTCTTTTTCTCTGATTTTTCTTTTGCTTTTACTCCTGCTTTTCCAAGATTTCCACTGGTACTTCTTTTTTTCTTTTTTCTTTTATCGAGGGGTTGTGAAGCTTTGGGCCTTTGAACCTGTGCAGGACTTTCAAGAAGCTTATCTAAAATCTTTTTAAAAGCTTCTGTCTTTAAGGGCTCTTCTAAATCTTTAACTGCTTCTTTGGCTTCTTTTACTTTTTCATCTAATCTTTCTATTTGCATGTTAAAATATAGACGTTAGATGTATTTAAATCTTTCGGTGTTACACGGATAACGGATATCTAATTAAAGTTTTTTGAGGATTTAAATAAAATCGTCAAAACCCTGATAAAACCCCTATTTCAGTACAAAATATTTTTATAGTGCTTTGCTTTCTATAGAACATGGAAAAAACTGTTGAATCTTTTCTTTCCAAATATCCTGCAGAAACTGCCTTAATAGGGGGAGCAATTTCTGGAATACTTATAGCAGGGATAATTGGATTTTTACTTTATGGCTCTTGGTGGGGACTTCTTTTTTGGGCAAATTATGGTTTATTTGGAGGTTCGTTTGTTGGACTTTGTATTGCTAGTATAATCAATTCAAAAAATAAAAATGAAATAGATAAGAAAAATATTCAAAAGAAGATTAATTTCTACATAATCCTTATTGTAGTATTTTATTTAATCACTCGTCTGATCTAATAATCTCGGGAGCACCAAACAAAAAACATCTCTTTCAGTACAAAATTTATAAACAAAAACCTTTAAAAAAAGAGATTTCTCAATAGAGATATGGCTAAGAGGACTTATAAAAATAAGAATGGATATCTTGAAGAAACACCAGCTCATTCTCTTTTGATCCATAGACAAATTGCTTTTAATGAGATTTATCTAAAGAATAGAAATAGATATCCTTTGAAGTTCAATAAGTATGTTGTTCATCATATTGATGGAGTTAAGGTCAATAATGAAATTTCTAATCTTCAAATTCTAACTAAAGAAAAACATAACTATATTCATAGGAAAATAAGGTTTGAAGAATTATTAAAAAATAAAAGAATATTTAGAAATGTTTTTTTAGAGGCCTATAATGATGAAGATAAAAAACACATCATTAATTTTATAAGATATGCTGTAAAATTGTTAGATAAAAAAGATATAGATACTTTTTTTAAGATGTGTATTAAAGCATTAAAACCAAGAAGAATAAAGAAGGGAGTTACAAGAGATATTTTTATAGGGAAAGATGGACAAGCATATGAAAAAATAAAGACAAAATGATCTTAAAATTAATAAATATCTTAGCAATATTTCTCACTCTAATTTGTTTATTCTTTATAATAATGCATCTTTTTGCTAAAGATGTCTGTGCTTCTATTGTTTATTTTTTATTATTTGTTCTTTTTTTAGTGATATTGTGGGCTATAAAGCGAGGCCAGAGTGTTTGGTTTGGTTGAATAAAAATACCCCTGTCAGTAGTTCTATGTCCTGCTTGGACTTAATAAAAGATAACTTTAAAAAAATAGAATTCTTGAATAAAGAGATGAAAAATAAAACAACAAAATGGAAAATTGCATTGTTCGTAGTAAGTGTTATTGCAGGTATATTGTTATTGACAACAATAGGTTATCATGATTTAGCTATAAGCAATTCTGAAGACTGGCTAGAGGAATACACCGAACATAGTCATTTGGACTTATGTATTTCCCAATGTTCTATGACTTCTTATCTCAATGAAAAGGATTATCCCGAATATCATTCTTGGATTCTTGATGAATTGAGAGAATGCATTTGGAATTGCAGATATCCGAATATACCTTTTGAAGAATAATTTTGAAAAATAAAAAAATTATTTAAAAAATGAAAAAAATATATAAAATTGAATTGTTCATTGTACCGATTTTTATATTTCTTGCAGTCGGGATTATCGGAAGTTTTCATTAATAATGAGTTCTATTGAAAATTTTATATTAAGAAGTTAATTTCTCATTTATTTTTTTAAGATTAAACAAAATTATCCGTTGTAAATTTTCAAAAAGCTTTTTATCATTTCTTTTCTTAGAACCTTTAGTATAACTAAGATACTCATCTAGAAGTCCAAATGGGATATCTAACATTGGAATTCCTTTAGAGTGAAGTAAATGAAAAGTAATAAGTCTTGTAATTCTACTATTTCCATCTTCAAAAGGATGTATATGCTGGAATTCGTTATGAAAGTAAGCTGAAAAATTAATTATTTCTCTAATGGAGCTTTTTTTCTTTTTAAGGAAATTACTGTATCTTTCTAATAACTGATTAAGTTTTGGTCTAATTTCAGATACCTTAACAACTTTAAAATAAAGATTTTTCTTGATATGGACTGGAATTTTCCTTATTTTTCCAGCTATATTTGGTCTGTGCAACATAGCTAATCTGTGGTACTCTAAAATACTCTCTTTTGTAAGAGGTTTTTTCTGCTGAGCATCTCTAAGCATTTTAAGAATAGCATTTTGATAATTCTTGACTTCATCGATATCTTCTATTTTAAGATTTCTAGGAATAATCTTGTCTTTCAGGATTTTGATAGTATCAGGCAATGTAATAGGATTTCCTTCTAAAGCAAGACTGTGGTGAACAAAAGATATTTCAAATTCATTAACAATTTTTTGATAGCCAGCTTCATTCTTTTTTCTCAATCTTTTATGTATTATTAACTCTTTTTCTATCTCATCTAAATAATTAATTATAAATTCTCTTATCAGTCTGCATTTGAAATCAAAGTAAACTAAGAGATTATTAATCAAGGTGTTATAAAATATCCTTACTTTTAAGGGTTTTCTAGAGATTATTAATAATAAGCCATATTTGTTCAATATCTCAATATATTTCTTAAAAGTTTTAGGATCAATTTTAATATCTTTTTGATGAAATTCTTTCTTTTTCAAAGCTTTATTAACAAATCCCACTAATTTTTCATCTAACAAAAGATTATAATTTATGTTATTGTGTACACAATAATAAATTAGATTATATAATAATCTGGTTTTATCTGTTCTCTTTACCTCAAAACCTTCTTTACTCTTAATTAAAAACTTATTTTTTTCTAATTCCATTAAAATCCTATGGATATTTTTATATTCGGATTTGGTTTTATTGAGATTTCTAACCACTTCAATTGTTTTTAAAGGAGCCTGTTTTTTATATACCAGTTCAAAAACATCATATTTTGTGACCATATTATTTTTAAGTATTTGGGGTTTATAAATCTTTCCTATTTAGTATCATTTATAGAACTTTTTTCTATATTTAGTCCTAAATAGAGACTATTTTAAAATTTTCTAAGGAGGCAAATTTTATAAAGTTCAACTACTTTTAATCCATAACTTAGTAAGAGCGTTTAACTTTTCCTAACCGTTAGGCTAGGGCATTTTACTTTAAAAAATGGAAAAAATATATAAAATTGAATTATTCATTGTACTGATTTTTTTATTTCTTGCTGGAGGGATTTATGGAAGCCTGCATTATCTCAATTTACTTGAAACTGCAAAGCAAATAGAAATATTGGCAGCAGGCTTTGTAACATTTACAAGCATAATGGTTGCTTTTATCTTGTTCTATCTAAGCAAGTTTGTTTTAAAGATAAGATTAGGCAAGAAAAAGAAATAATTATTTTTTATTTTTATCTGCCTTTTTACCCTCGAAAGCTCTTAAGATTTCTAAAGGAAGACCCAGAACAATAGTATTGCTTTTATCAGAACTTAAATCATTTAAAGTCTGCAAAGTTCTTAAGTGTAGTGCCCCAGGAGCCTTTGCTAATGTTGTTGCTGCTTTTGCCATGTTATCAGCAGCCATAACTTCACCACGGGCTTTAATAATAACTGCTCTTTTTTCTCTTTCTGCTTCTGCTTCCTTGCCTATTGTTCTCTTTAATTGCTCTGGCAACTCAACATGCTTTAATTCAACAGACTCTACTTTTATTCCCCAAGGGTCTGTCGCTTTATCAACAATTTCCCTTATTTTTTTAGATACAGCATCTCTTTTACTTAATAATTCATCTAAAGTTACTTCTCCAACAACATCCCTCATTGTTGTTTGAGCTAATTGAGATACAGCATAATTAAATGTCTCTACTTCAATAATAGCTTTTTTTGAATCTGCAACCTTGTAATAAAGAACTGCATTAACTTTAAGAGAAACATTATCTCTTGTGATAGCATCTTGGTCAGGAACATCAATTGCTTTAATCCTTATATCAACTCTTTGCCAGCTTTGGAATATAGGAAAAACTAATTTCAAACCAGGATTCATGACGCCACTAAATTTTCCTAAAGTAAATTTAACTCCCCTCTGATATTCTTTAACAACTTTTAATGCTGATAGTAAATATAGAATTATTAATATTATAATATAAGTTATCCAACTTGAAAATATTGCCATATAAATAAACTAAAATCAACCTTAATAAAGGTTACTCCTAATATTTTATTGTATAGTTTCAGGACATATGTCTAGGTCTCATTAGGCAAGAAAAAATAATCAAAAATAATAATAAAAGATAACAATAAAAGATAATAATAGTAATAATAACTCTCAAAAAGCTCTTATCTTGGCATTTATTAACAAATGTGGGTTTTTACTTTCCCCTTTTCTTTTTCTTTTTTCCTTCAAGGTTGACTATGCCTAAAAGAATCAAGATCATTGAGGGAACGTAAGTCACTATCTGTATTACTCCTTCTAAACCTGCTGGAAGGTTAACACCAACTGCCTCAAAACTAAAGTTGTTCCAGAACAATATGAAAACAATGAATAAGATAACTGCTATTCCAAACATAGTTATGGCTTTTTTATTTTTCATAAGATTATATATATCATAGTATATAAAAAACTTACTAAAAACTCACACTTTCGAAAGCTTTAAAAGTTAGGGTATTTATGGATTTTAATGGTAAAACCAAAGGCTAAGAGGAAAAAAACAAAAACAAATACTGAAAAACCTAAAATTGAAGCCAGAGAAGTAGAAGCAAAAAGCAGTCTTCCAATAACCTTACTTATTCTTGGAGTAGTGGCTATTATTGTTGTAGCTATAGTTATTATGGCCTTAACAATGAGTCCACCAAGTCCAACAGACGGAAGGGTCATTGAAGAACAAGAATCACTTGAACAAGAACCAGAAGACCGGGTTATTATAACAGAAGCAAAAGAAATTTTGTCTTTTATGAATGAGCAAAACGCATATGAGGGATGGCAATATTCTGGTACAGAACCATATCTTATTGCATCAGCAGGTGTTGATAACGGAGCAAGAAGGTCATTATGTATTGGAGTAGATGAATGTAAAGTGAAATGGTGGGGAACACCTATCAAAGCAGCCAAGTTGATGGTGACTTTGTCAAGATTCCATGAAGTTGGTGGCGCTGAAGCTTACTTTAATTCAATGTACAATGCTGGTAAAAAGATAGAAGATGATTGTATTGTCTATAACGACTACACTGCTTTATGTCGCAGGCATAACTTTGTATTTACAATTGATCCAGAATATGGAAGCAATTTTGATGGAAATTTAATGCCAGTCCTCGAAGACTTAACATTGAAAGTCTATAGAGAAATTGACTATTGGAAATAGTAGAAACATAGAAAGATAAATTTTTAAATTCATTTTTCTTTTCTGAGTTACGGGACCGTAGCTCAGTTGGTAGAGCACTTGGCTTTTATAAGCTTAGGTCAAAGCTTAAGCTTTGAGGATACCAAGGTGTCGTGGGTTCGAGCCCCATCGGTCCCATACTTAGAAATAGTT
>JAUWNL010000006.1 GCA_030612665.1 archaeon | reverse complement strand
GAAGAAATAAATGCATCATACAATGCAGGAACATATCGACTTGAACACAATTTCACAGCAATTTCAGATGGTTCAACAATAAATTATACTGCTTATGTTGTTGATAAAGGAGGACATTTGAATAGAACTGATTTATGGCAGACTACTATTCAATTAAATGTTTTTGCTCACATAACTCTTGAAGACCCTCTAAATAATACATGGAATGCAACAAGAGCAGTTAATTTCACTTTCACAGCAACAGATGACAAAGCATTACAAAATTGTTCGTCATATCTTTATTATTCAAATGGTTCTTTTATAAACAAACAAACAAATTTATCTGCTGTTGAGAATGACACACTTCACGGAATTGAACTCACTCTACCTTATGATGGTTTTGATTATTTGTGGGCAATTGAATGTTATGATTCAAATAATGCAAGAAATGTCACAAGTAATAGAACAATTAAGATAGGTTGTGGAAATTTGTATGAAGATAAGACTTATAATCATGATGTCACGGCAGATGAAACTTGCCTGACAATCGGGGCAAATGATCTTATAGTCGATGGAAATAGCCATACAATTAATTATTCCTCTACTTCAATAGGGAATGCAATAAATAATACTAATTATAATGGAACGACAATAAAAAATCTTAATGTAAAGGAAATTAGTGATAATAATGGTTATGGGATATACATAAGAGGAGAAAATATTTTAATACAAAATAATAATTTTACTAACTTTGCGGAATCAGTTTATATTTTTAATTCGTCAAATATTTCAGTTGTTGATAATACTGTAAATAGCACTGACAACTATGGAATATGGAATTATAAAAGTAGCAATAATAATATTAGTGACAATCTTATAAATGTTTATGGATTTGGGAAGTTAGGGATAGCTTTTGATGAATTAAATTATAATAATACTGCAAAAAATAATGTAATCATTTCAACAGGAGATTCAGGATATTCTATTTATCTTTATCAAGCATGGAACCATACTATAGAAAACAATATATTTAATTATTCTGGCGATAATGGATGGAATGTATTAATTGCTGCTGGTTCTCATCTTACATCTTTTAATAATAATACATTAAACACGTTAGGAAGCAGTAATTCTTTATATCTTTCTAAAAGCCAGAACAATACGATAATAAATAATACAATAAAGGGAGGAACATATGGAATATATTTTGATAGTGGACAATCTGCTGGCGGGGGTTCATCAAACAATTATTTAGAGAACAATAAAATTTATGATGTAACTACAGGAATATATTTTTTAAAGCAAGCTGGAGTTAAACCAGGAAGTCCAAATAACAATAATACTTTTATCCTAAATTATATAAATAATTCTGGTGATTCTGCCATCTCTCTTTTAAGAAATAATTTTGATAATGAATTTAAAGATGTAATTATTAACAATTCAGCTTCTTATGATTTTTACTGGACAGGGGCTACAACTTCAGGAAATAATACTTTCTTAAACACAACACACAATAAAGAAAAAATTTCAATAATTAATTCAGGAACTCTTTATGTCAAGTGGTATCTTGATGCTTATGTTAATTATTCAAATTCGAGTAATGCAAGTAATGCAAATGTAAAATTCTTTGATAATAATGAAACTTTACAATATCAAGACACGACAGAAAGTGATGGAATGATTTCAAGACAAAATGTTTCAGAATATTATCAAAACTCGACAAGTAAATATTTCTTTATTAATTATTCTGTTAATGCAACAAAAGGAAAATATATTTCAGAAACAGAGCAAGTTAATTTAACAACTAACGCAATTGATAATAACAAAATTGTCTTGACTCTTGATACAGATGTTCCTAATGTCACACTTATTTCCCCTGCGACAGATTCTAGTGTAACTACTGCAACTGTTACACTTATTTGTAATAGTAGTGATGATAGTGGTTTGTCGAATGTAACACTTCTTGTTTGGAATAGTGCTGGGGTAACTGTTAGTGAGAAAAATACAACTGTTTCAGGAACTGTAAACTTAACAACATTTTCTTATACCTTGCCAGCTGAAGGAACTTATACATGGAACTGCAGAGCTGTTGATACAAGTAATAATAATGGAACTGCTGAATCAAACTTTAGTTTAACTTATACGATTCCTTCTGGCGGGGGTCCTGGTGGCGAAACTCCTGGCGGAGGTGGAGGAGCCGGAGGCGGTGGCGGTCCTCTTATTTTAGGAAGTTTTGAACTTGATCCAAAAGAATTTATTATTGGAATGGATGAAAATCAAGAATTAACTGAAGAATTTGATATAACAAATACAGGAGAGATTTATATTTTCGTTATTACAAATCTTGGTGGAGAAATAGCTGAGCTTATTACAATTAATTCTACAGATGCCCTAAATGCAAGGAGAGGTTTAACACTTGATGAAACAAAAACAGTAAAAATACATGTAAAATCTGGAGAAGCAGGAATATATGTTGGAACAATAAAAGTAAAAGCTGGGGGCATTTCAAAATCAATTCTTACTAGCATTGGAGTAGGAACTGCAATGAGTATGTTTGATGCAAAAGTAACTATTCCAAATGAATATAAATCACTGGAACAAGGAGATCCACTTAAGGCAGAAATAAATTTATTCAGAATAGGTAAAACAATTCATCAGGATGTAACTATAACATACTTAATTAAAGATTCTCTTGGGAATATAGTTCTTGAACAAAGTGAAACTTTTGCAATAGCTGATCAAAAATCCTATACTAAAGAATTTGATACAACTGAACTTAAGAATGGAAATTATGTGTTAGGAATAGAGCTAAGATATCATGATCAAGTAGCAGTTTCAAGCGACAGCTTTAAAATCGGAGAGCCTTTTATTCCAAAACTTCCTTTTTCAACAATAAAGTATATAATTATTAGTATTTTCCTAATTAGCGGGATATTGGTCTTAGTTATTATTATAAAGGTTATCTCCAAAATGAGAAAGAGCCAGAAGATGAGGTTCTGAGTTCTGGTGGGAGAAAGATTTATAAATCATTAAATCAATTTAATGATATGATGGAAAATCGTAAAGATAAGTTAAGGATATACCTTGAAGAACAAAGAGTAAAAATTCTGCCAGAAATTAAAGAAAGAGAAATTTGGCTTAAAACAGATGGAGATCTGATTAATGACATAGTCGGGCCTCGAAGATCAGGCAAAACTTATCTTATGATGCTCACCATAAAAAAGCTTCTTGAAAAAGTAAAGAAAGAAGCAATAATCTATATTAATTTTGAAAGCAGAAAATTATTTCCATTAGAAGAAAAATATTTTAATGATTTAATTGAGATAATTCATGAAGAAGAGCTATTGGATAAATTTGGGCGCCTCTACCTCTTTTTAGATGAAGTACAAAAAATAAAAAATTGGGAAAAATATCTACGAAGTATTTATGATGAATTTAAAGGGAAAATAAAAATATTTATTTCAGGTTCAACCTCCAAACTAACAAAATCAAAACTTAATTATCTTCTTACTGGAAGACACCTAACGACAGTTGTTTTTCCTTTAAGTTTTAAAGAATTCCTAAAATTTAAAGGATTTGAATATGGAAAGATTATTACAGAAGAAAAAAAGGCAAAAATAGAGAAATTTTTAAGAGAATATTTAATGAAAGGTGGTTTTCCAGAGGCTGTTTTGAGTGACAATGAAGAAATAATTGAAACATTATTTCTTGACATAATAACTAAGGATATTATGCCCAAAGTAAAAAATAAAGAGATTATTGAAGAAATGGGCTATTTCCTCTGCAGCTACGCGGCAAGATTAACAAGTTTTTCAAAACTTTCAAATATATTAAAAGAGAGAAATATAAAAATTTCTGTTCCAACTCTAGAAAAATATTTTTGGCTTATGAAAGATTCATTTTTATTTTTTGATATTCAAATTTTTTCATATAAAATTAAAGAACAGCTTCAATATCCAAGAAAAATTTATTGTTTAGATAATGGTTTTATTAATTATTTTGGATTTAAATTTTCTGAAGATAAAGGAAGAATAATGGAAAATTGTGCAGCAATTCATCTTTTTAAAAAATCTCTAAAAAAGAAAAAAATAAAAATTTTTTATTGGAAATCAAAAGATGGAAAAGAAGTTGATTTTGTGATGAAAGAAGGCCTAAAAATTAAACATCTTATCCAAGTCTGTTCTAATCTAAAAGATTATGATACAAAAAAACGAGAAATAAAAGCATTGCTCAAGGCAAGTAAAGAATTAAAATGTAAAAATCTTCTTGTTATAACAGAAGATTATGAAGCAGAAGAAATAGTTGAAGGTAAAAAAGTTAAGTTTATCCCATTATGGAAATGGCTTCTTCAAGAACAAGAATGAGAAAAAGCCAGAAGATGAGGTTCTGAGTTCTAGGAATGAACATAGTTTTTAATTTTATAATGTTCTAATAAAACGAAACATTTAAGAACTAAATGTTCTATTAAATTAGTATGATAAGTGCATTAGCTGAATGGAATCACTGGTGGAAAGAGAAAGCAGTAGAAGCAGATTTATTGGGAAAAGAAAGAATAATCTTAAAGGAATTAAAAAAAGAAACATCAAGAGAAATGAAGTTATTAATTGGCATAAGAAGAAGTGGCAAGTCGACTTTATTTTATCAGTTAATTAATCAGTTAATGGCCAAAAATATTCAGCCTGAGGAAATTTTATTAATAAACTTTGAGGATGATGTATTAGCAAAAAAAAGCTTAAGGGAAATTTTTGATATATATCAGTCAAATATAAATCCTGACACAAAACCATATCTTTTTCTTGATGAAGTTCACAGATGTAAAGAATGGGTCCTCTTTTTAAGAAAGCTGTATGATTTAAAAAAAGTAAAGCAAATCTTTATAACTGATTCTTCTTCAAAATTTATTAAATCAGAATACGCGCAAGCATTGACAGGAAGAACAACTAGATTCATTGTTCTACCACTTTCTTTTGCAGAATATCTTAATTGGAAAAAAATCAATTTTGGTCATTTATTAAACAGAGAAGAAATTAACAGGATAAAAAAAGAATTATTTTCTTTTCTAAAATGGGGAGGATTTCCAGAAGTTTTTTTTAAAAATCCTGCTTTAAAAAAAAGGATTCTTATTGAATATTTCAATGATGTAATCCATAAAGATATAGTGGAAAGATATAATATAAATTATATAAAAATAAAACCTCTAGCAGATTTTCTAGTTTCCAATTCAACATGCCTTTTTAATTTGAGAAAATATTCGAGAACATATGGCTTATCTTTAGAAAGTATAAATACCTACTTGCATTATTTTAAAGAAGTATTTTTATTTTTTCTTTTGCCAAAGTTTTCTTATTCTGTCAGAACGCAGCAGATAAGTTCAAAAAAAATTTATGTTTGTGATCTTGGATTTTTTAATAATGTTGGTTTCAACTTTAGTGAGAATATTGGAAGGGCATATGAAAATGCTGTTTTTATAGAATTAAAAAGAAAACAGAAAGAAATTTATTATTGGAAAAATAAATATGAATGTGATTTTTTGATAAAAGAAGGATTAAAAATAAAAGAAGCAATTCAGGTCTGTTATGATAGTGAAAATATTGATGTTAAAAAACGAGAAATTAATGGTTTAATGGAAGTATTGAAAAAATTCAAGATAAATAGAGGGTTAATCATAACAGAAGATTATGAAGCCGAAGAAATAATTGAAGGTAAAAAAGTTAAATTCATTCCTTTATGGAAATGGCTTCTTCAAGAGCGGGAAGAATGAGAAAAAGTCAGAAAATGAGGTTCTGAATTAAAATTAATCTTTTTCTATGTTTTAATCTGTCTTAATTTAACTTCTAAAATCTTACCAGTATAATAGAAAGGTTTTTAAAGAAGTTTTCTATTATATTATCATGGATTTTAAGACAATAATAAAGGAACAAAGAAAAGAACTTGAACAGATTGAAAAACAAGAAAAAATAATTAAAAGAGAATTTTTAGATGAGGGGAAAAAATTCTTAAAGTATCCAAATGTTCTTGTAGTTACTGGGATTAGAAGATGTGGAAAATCAATTTTTTCTTATTTGCTCGCTAAAAAAAGCAAATTTGGGTATATTAATTTTGATGATGAAAGATTAACAGGAACAAAAACTGAAGATTTAAATGAAATTTTACAAGCTTTTTATGAGCTTTATGAGGATATAAACTATCTTATTTTAGACGAAATTCAAAATATTAAAAAATGGGAGCTTTTTGCTAATAGATTAAGAAGAACAAAAAGAGTTATAATAACTGGAAGTAATTCAAAACTTTTGGCTGGTGAATTGGCTACACATTTAACTGGCAGACATTTAGATATAATACTTTTTCCATTTTCTTTTAAGGAATTTTTAGACTTAAATCAAATAAAGAAAAGTAAAGTTTATACTACAAAAGAGAAAGCAAAAATTCTGAAACTTTTAAAGGAATATTTAGAAGTGGGGGGTTTCCCAGAAGTTAATAAATTTGGAAAACCGATTTTACCGAAGATCTATGGGGATATAATCACAAAAGATATTCTATTAAGATATGAAATTAAGAAAAAAGAAGAATTTAAAAAATTAGCAAAATATTTAATTACAAACTTTTGCGAAGAGATTAGTTATAGCAAATTAGCAAAAATTTTAAATGTGAAACATGTTTCTACATTATCAAAGTGGATCTCTTATTTAGAAGATTCTTTTTTAATTCTTAAGTTAGAAAGATTTTCCTTTAAATTAAAGCAACAATTTTTAGCACCAAAAAAGATTTATTGTATTGACAATGGTATTGTAAATATAACTGGTTTTAGATTTTCAGAAAATTTTGGCAAACTTATGGAAAATTCTGTTGCAATAGAATTACAAAGAAAAAAATCACTTAATCCTTTAATTGAAATTTACTACTGGAAAGATTATCAACAAAATGAAGTTGATTTTGTTATAAAAGAAAGAACAAATATAAAACAATTAATCCAAGTTACATATGCAGATAATAAAAATGAGATTAAAGAAAGAGAGATTAGAGCTTTAATCAAAGCAAGCAGAGAACTAAAGTGTAATAATCTGCTTATTCTAACAAAAGATTATGAAGCAGAAGAAATAGTTGAAGGTAAAAAAGTTAAGTTTATCCCATTATGGAAATGGCTTCTTCAAGAACAAGAATGAGAAAAAGTCAAAAAGGCAAGGTTCTAATTAGGTTCGATTAGGTTCTAAATTAGGTTAGGTTCTGAAGCTGAAAGCGAAAAGTTTATAAACTAAAATGGACATGTATAAACTAAAATGGACAACCTTACAAAATGAGATTTTTAGATTTCTTTGTATAAAAGTGGGGATATCTTTAAATCAAAGAGGGATAGCTAGATCTTTAAAAGTTTCTCCCACATCAATTGCAAAGTCTTTAGGAGAATTGGAAAAGGGGGGCTTAATCAAAGTTCAAAAAGACAAGGAATCAAAACGATTCTCTATTCAGCTTAATAGAGACAACTCTTTTGTTATTGGATTAAAAAGAGCAGATAATCTTAAACAATTATATGAATCTGGGTTTGTTCAATTCATTTATGATAATTTTCCAAGTGGAGATGTTATTCTTTTTGGCTCTTATTCTTTTGGAGAAGATACAATCAAATCAGATATAGATATCGCAATAATCGGAACAAAAGAAAAAGATACTGATTTAACAAAATTTGATAAACTACTTGAAAGGACAATTATTCTTAATTATTATAAGTCTTTTCATGACATAGATAAACATCTGCTAAATAATATTTTAAATGGAATTATACTTAAGGGGGCAATAGAATTATGAATTTTAAAAAATTTGAGGAATATTTGAATTTAGGAATTGTAAAAAAGCGGAGTCCAAATAAAGAAAGAGCTAGGTTTTTATTAAAAGAAGCAAAAAAGAAAAAACAATTTTTAGAGACAGTATTAAAAGATATTCCACTTGAAAAAATATATGCTAATTTTATTGTTGATTCTTGTTATGATATTATAATGGAGTTAATAAGAGTGAAATTATATTTAGCGGGATTTAAATGTTCTGGAGAAGGCGCCCATGAAGCAGAAATTTCATATGCGAGAATTATTGGTTTTCATGAGTTAGATATAAGATTTATAAATGAAATAAGATATTACCGGAATGGGATAAAGTATTATGGGATTATCCTCCACAAAGAATATGCTGATAAAGTTTTAAAATTTTTATATAAGATTTATCCTAAGTTAAAATAATTATTAAAATAAAAAAGCCAGAAGACGTGGTTCTAATTTTTTCTTAATAGGAAAAAATAACTCTTCCTCAAAGTTTACTACTGCCATAAGATAAAATTTAAATAGTGTAACCTGTTATTATTTTCATATATAGTTACACTAAAGAGATTAAAAAAGGGTGAATTGAATGTATAAGAGATATATTTATAAAAAGGGAAAAAAACATGGACCTTATTATTATGAGAATATAAAAGATGAAAATGGAAAAATAAAGACTATTTACTTAGGCTCTAGACCCCCTCATGAACAAATAAAAAGTGGAAAAAAGTTTACTGTAACTAAAACACTTTTGATTTTATTTCTTATAATCCTTTTCTTGATTATTCTTGCCTCCCTATATCTTTTATTTTCAAATCAAAATATAATAATTGGAAGTAAAACAGAAAAATTATTTAATGTTGATTCTATCTTAATTAAAATCCTGCTAAAAAATGGAGAAAATTCAGTTAATACTATAAGAGTTACAAATATCGCAGATAAGATGTTATCTTTTAGTGTGACTCCAACCCATCTCGATAATCTGGTTACATTAACTTCTGAAAATTCAGAGTTTAGACTGATGCCTGGAGAAATCAAAACTGTTGAAATAAATTTCAATTCTAAAAAAAGTGATAGTGTGGAATTTTCTCCCGGAGTATATGTTGGAGATCTTATAATCACAACCACAGATGCAGAAGAAAATTTTATACAGAAAATTCCAGTAATAATTGAAATTGAAACAAAAGAAACTTTATTTGATGTTAATTTAGATGTTCCAGCAGAATCAAGAACAGTTATGCAAGGTACAAATATTTTAATAAATGTAAAAATTTTCAATTTGCGTAGTGTTAAAGCACAAAGTGTCAATTTGGATTATTTTGTTAAAGATCTTGATGGAAATACAATTATCAGAGAAAAAGAAACTGTGATTGTGCCTAAAACCCAGCTTGCTTTCAAAAAAACAATAAATATTCCACAAAATCTTGAAGAGGGAACTTACATTTTTGCTGCTTCAGTAAGTTTTGGAAGCAACGTAGGAACCTCAAGCTATATGTTTAATATAGTAAAATCCCTAGAAAAAAGATTAAGTCCTTCAGAATTCTTGAGGAGCTGTTATCTTAGCTCAACCTGTTATGCTACTGCGATAGTCTTGATTGTATTTATGTTCTTTTTTATTATATGTTTTTTCTTTTTATTATATCTTTTTAGAAAAATTGAGAAAGTTGAAAAGCCAAAAATTCGAAAAATAAAAGAAATTCAAGATAGAATAGATGGATTAAAAATAGGAAAAAAACCAGTAAAACCAGTAAAATCAATAAGAACAGTAATGGCAGTAAAACTAAAATCTGAAAAGAAGAGAAAAGGAAAGAAAAATTGGCTTGAAAAAAATAAATGGGCATGGATAATTTTATTAATAATTTTCTTCCTTACTGCTTTATATTTTTTGCAATATTATTTCTTAGATAATAAGCTTGCTGAAGGAAGCATTAATGGATTAAAATTCATGGGAGAAGAAATTGGAAAAGGTTTTTCTTCATTATCTGAATATTCCTCTGAAATTTTTTCAAAAATCTTTGGCTTTTTTGGGGATATCCCAACATACATAGTAGAATTTTTTGAGATTATAAATTTGGGTCAAATTGGAAGCAAGATTACAAATTTCATTTTAGCCTCTCTAGTATCCCAATTTGCCCTATTAGCTGTATTGGTTGGCGGATCATCTTTAATTTATGAATTTATTAAACAAAATGGACTTTATTTTATCATTGCAATTATAGGAATAATAATTGCTACATCAATAATTTTATATCTAAAAAAAGCAGAAGCGAATGTAAAAAGAAGGAAGAGAAGGAAAAAAATAAAGAAGAAAAAATAGGAATAGAAAAAAATAAAGAAAACTTTATTTAAACTTCTTTAATGCAACAGCCAACTCATGATGTTTCCTTGAGTACTCAGAAAGAGATATTTTTTTGAGAGAGGCTTCTAGAGCTTGACGAGCAGCTCTTGCTCCACAAAGTGTTCCCATTGGATGTCCATGGATTCCACCACCCATTTGAATAATGCAATCTTTTCCAAAAATTTTCAACAGTGCCGGAACATCAAGTGGATTAAGACCTCCAGAAGCAACAGGCATTGCTGGCTTTTTGTTATCCATTTTTCCTCTTAGAATATCACAGTTCTCTAGAACCTCACGTTTATCTTCAAACATTTTTCCCACTGCAGTTCCAACATGTAATTGATCAACCCCAATTAATCTTGCAAGTTTTGCAATAACCATCATACTAATTCCATGATGCGGGTTTCTTGATAAGGCAGCATAACCAGCCCGATGAGCATGAATAACTAACTTAAGTTCTTGATTTTCTTTTCTAAGTTCCTGAAGAGCACTCCATCCGCAAGTAATAATATCAACCATAATATATCTTCCACCATGAGCTTTGACAAACTTCGCCCTTTTAATCATCTCACTTACTGAAGCAGTAACATTTGGCATATACACTTTTTTTTCACCACTGTATTTTTCAGCCTTGTTTCGAGCTCGAAGAGTTTCAACAATCCTCTTATTAAATTTATTAAAAGCCAAAGAACTTAAATTTTCATCATCCTTAACAATATCACACCCCCCAATCCAAGCACCATATGCTACTTTTGCATGTTGTTTATCATTTAATCCTAATTTTGGTTTAACAATAGTTCCTAATAATGGCCTGTTATAAACTCCTAGAATCTTTCGAATTCCATTAATCCCAAACAAGGGTCCATAAAAACTAGAAATAAGGCCCGGGGGAAAATCAATTCTCTTGAGCCTGAGCCCCTTAACAAGTTTCATTCCAAAAATATTTCCAGCAATACTACTCAATACCTGGGGAATATTCCCTTCTTCAAAAAGATCATAAGGATAAGCAATCTTTATTTTATTCTTTTTTTTATCAATGAAAAAAACTTTTGCAGCATACTTCTGAATCTTCTTTGTCATTGTTGTAAGTTCAGTCCAAGTTCCAATACTGCTTTCAGATGCCACAGCACCAGCAGCAAGTTGTATATCACAACCACAAGGATCTATATGAAACTCACAAATAAAGTCCCCTTTTTTTCCTTTTTTTGGTTTATATCCAAGATAAATATAATCAAGATACTTCATAAAAAAATAAACAAAAGCCTTCTTTTAAAGTTTACTAATTAAAATTACTACTTAGAAATACCAAGATATAATGGAAAAATTTTCTCTTCTAGTTGTTCTAGTTGTTCTTCTAATTGTTTTTGTTTTATTTTTTCTTTAAACTTTCCTTTGAACAGCCAAACAATAGATTGCGGAAGATGAGTTGTAAATCCATTTAAATATAATAAAGCTTTTTGGTCAAACTGTTCATATTTATCAAGATAATAAAAGAGTCCCTTCTTAATAAGCTGTTCTGGATGATCAATCTTTGTACATACAAAATTTATCTTTGCTGTTTTTCCCATCTTAGCCTTATCTTACATGGGCCCACCAGGATTCGAACCTGGATCTCAGGGTCCGAAGCCCCACATTCTATCCATTGAACTATGAGCCCAAATAACAAATACATCAAGATAAGGTATTTAAAATACTTTCCCCCCGTGTTTGTATGAAGTATATGAAAAGGGGGTTGTATACTGCAGAAGCTATAGCCATTCTCGTAGGAATGATAATTGGAGCTGGCATCCTTGGAATTCCTTATGTAATTTCTCAAGCTGGTCTCTTTTGGGGACTCATTAATTTAATTGGAATAGGTTTAATAGTTATTGTTGTTTATCTTTATCTTGGTGAGATTATTCTAAGAACTAAAGGAAAACATCAATTGCCTGGTTATGCTTCAATTTATCTTGGAAAATCAGGAAAAATTCTCATGTTAATTTCAATGTTATTAGTTCAATACGGAGCCCTTACTGCATATTTGATTGGAGAAGGTGAAGTTCTTAGTTTTGTTATTCTTGGAACAACCTCCTTGCCTTATCATCTCTTATTTTCTTTAATCTTTTTTACATTAATGTCTCTTCTTGTCTTCCTTGGTCTCAAGGCACTCGGGAAAGGAGAATTAATAGGATTGGGAGCAATAATTGCCATGGTAATTGCAATAACTCTTTTCTTTTTACCCCAAGCACAAATAGGAAACTTTTATACACAAAACCCAAACCTTCTTTTTAGATTTTTTTATCCTTATGGAGCAATACTTTTTGCTTATCTTGGTTTTTCTGCTGTCCCAGAGATGAAAGAAATTATAAAAAATAAAAGAAAAATGAAAAAAGCAATCATCATCGGAGGGATAATTCCCATATTTATTTATTTTTTATTTACATTAACTGTAATAGGTTTCAAAGGCATGGCAACTCCAGAAATTGCAACTCTTGCCCTTGGCAGATTTACTTCATTATTTGCAGTCTTTACTATGTTCACATCATTCCTTGCTGTAGGAATAGCACAAAAAGAAATTTTTTGGTATGATTTAAAGATAAAACATCTCATGTCATGGATTCTTACATTTATTCCAGTCTTGCTCATAGGTTTAGCAATAATTATTTTTAATCTTGCAACTTTCATAGAAATAATTTCATTTGCAGGTGCTGTTGCAGGAGGTATTGGGGGAATTCTCATAGTACTCATGGCCATAAAAGCAAAAAAATCTGGAAAAAGAGAACCAGAATATAAATTTCCAATAAATTGGTTCATAGCCGGGCTTTTAATATTAATATTCCTCATCGGAATAATTTATCAATTTGTATTTTAATATATTTTAATATTTAATACTTTAATATTTTAAGATGAAAAACGAAGAAGAAATAAATATAAATCCCAGAACAGGAAATTTAGTAGATGATGTAAAAGACTTATCAAGACTAATAAAAAGAAATTATAAGATATATGGAGAAAACAGCTGGGTAGTCCTTGAAAAATATATAAAAGAAAAAGATGTTACTATTAAAGATGCTATATCTTATGCTCCAGAAATGGAGAGTGGGGAGAGATATGTTATTTCTATAGTAATTATTTATGGAAAAAATCATGAAGAGAGTTTTGGTAAGGAATTGAGAGAAGCAGTTATAAAAATAAATGATAATCTAGTGATAGAAACAGAACAAGAAACAGAAAAATTGCCAAGAAAGGGGCTTGAAAAAGCTATTAGAAAAATAATGAAAAAACTTCATCTTGAAGAATATATTTAATATATTCAACTTTTTTCCAAAATCTCGGCTTTTATTCCTTTTGCATTACACAGTTCAACAAATTTCTTAGCGTCATTTCTACTCCCTATGATTGAACCCCAATGTATTGGAATAGCTAATGTAGGTTTAATGATTGAAGCAGCCCTAGATGCTTCTTCAGCATCCATAGTATATGTTCCACCAACAGGCAATAGAGCAACAAAATAATTTCCTTTTTTTGAATAACCTGTTAGCTTTTCCATTTCTTTGATAACATCAGTATCACCAGAATGATAAACTACAACACTACCAATTTGAACTATATAACCAACCCACCCTTCACTTTTTTGATGAAATTTTTTATTTAGATTATATGCTGGAATAGCCTGAATTTTAATTTTACCAACATTAAATCCTTTACCAGCTTCAATTAATCCCATCTTAATTTTTTTCTCGATCCTAGCAATCTTACTCTGAGAATCAGCAGTACAAACAATAATTGTGCCGTCTTTTACAATTTTTTCAATATCTTGAAGAGAACAATGATCAAAATGACTGTGGGTTATAAGAATTATATCTGCTTTTTCCTTCACTGAGATTTGATAAGGATCAATATAAATTACTTTCTTGCCACTTTTTATTCTAATACTCGCATGGCCAAGCCATTCCAAGTCTATTTCTTTTATTTTCATTCTCTATTTTTACTTTATTTCGAGGATTTTATTTTCTTTGTTTTTACTTGTTTTTACTTGTTTTTTCTTTGTTTTTACTTGTTTGCTTTCACTTGCTTTATTTGTTTCACTTGCTTTATTTGCTTTTTGCATAAAGTACTGAAGCGATTATTCCTAAAATTGCTGATTCTATACGCCCTGTAAACAAAGTTATTATTGATAAAGCCAATAACCAGCCCCAACCAACTTTTTTCTTTTCAACTCCTGTCTTTACAAGAAAGAAAAGTACCGCAAAAACAATCCAGAGTATTGCAATATACAAAATAGTTACTTTCATCATATCTGCAGTTACTTCCATATCTGTCAATTCTTGCATACTCTGTTCATCAATTTGTGAAACAAGTTGATCTCGTACTACAATTGAATAAACTCCCTGGAATAACAACAATACTATAGCAACCCAGACTAGAATCGAAGCAATTTGTCTTTTGTTATCTCTTTTTGTTTTTGTTTTAAGTGTTTTAACTCTTAGTTTCTTTATCCTCTTTTTCTTTTTTATTTTTTTCATTTTCTTTGCCATTTTTATTTTAAAATGATTGAATATAATATGATTAAAAATAATTAAGGGGAATATCTTAACATTGTTCTTGGAAATCCAATTGCATCTTTAACTGAATCAAGTTTACATATCCAGGCAATAAGCCTTTCAGTTCCAAGACCGAATCCTGCATGCGGAATAGCCCCATATTTATTTATGTCAAGATACCATCTATAATTTTCAAGTTTTTCTTTTATTGCCTTCAAGGATTTTTTTAATTCCTTTATGTTTGTATCTCTCTCTGAACCACCAATCAATTCACACCACCCTTCTGGCACAATCAAATCAAAACATATAGATGTTTTTGGAGTTTTAGGATCGCGGGGTTTGTAAAAAGCCATTTCTTTTTTTGGATAATGTGTAATAAAAACAGGCAACCCATAAATCTGGGTTAATTTATCCTCCTCAATTGTTCTAAGATCCTTGCCCCAAAGAATTTTCATTTTCTTTTTTTCTTTAAGCAATTTGAGAGCTTTATCATAAGTAATTCTTGGCCATTTTTTTGTGAGATATTTTTTTAAGATATTAGTATCGCGATTAAGAATTTTTAATTCTTTTTTATTTTTTTCAAGAACTCTTTTAAGGACATGTTTCACAGTTCCTTCTCCAAGGTCCATAAGTTCATCAAGATTCATCCAAGCAGCTTCAACTTCAGTATGCCAATATTCAGATAAATGTCTCGTGGTTTTTGATTTTTCTGCTCTGAAACTTGGAGCAATAGTATAAATCTTCTCAAGACCATACATTGCTGCTTCTGCGTGGAATTGCCAAGTCTGTGAAAGAAATAATTTATGATTGTAGTATTTTACTTCAAAAAGTTCTTGTCCAGATTCAGCAACAGACGAAATAGATGGAGAATGGAATTCATAATAACCGAGATTATTGAAATACTCTCTCAGAGCTTGAAAAACTGTAGAACGTATTTTCATAATTGAAACCATTTTTCTTGACCTAATCCAGAGATGTCTATTATCAAGCAAGAATTCTGTTGATTGGTCTTTTTGAATTGGAAAATTATCTGACTTGCCAATAATTTTTATCTTTTCAGCTTGAACCTCAAATCCAATTGGTGCTCTCTTATCTTCTTTAATAGTTCCTTCAACCTCAATAGATGCTTCAATTTGAAGAGCATCAATTTCTTTCCATTGTTTTTTGAATTTTTCTTTCTTAAGTACAACTTGAATAAGATTAGTTGAATCTCTGATAACGAGAAATTTAAATTTATTAGAACCGCGCTCGCGATAAATCCACCCACGAATAGCTATCTTGCCTTTCTTCTTTTTTATTGCCTCATTTATTGAAATAAAACTCGTCCCAGTCATATTAAATAAAAGAAAAAATCATATTTAAAACTTATCTTTATATTTTTCCTCTTTCTTCTCTTCCTTTTCCTTAGTATGATAATGAATAAAATAGAAAGGCAAGGAAGCATAACATGCTATAATTCCCATTAACAAAGATAAACCACCCATATCTAAAAAATTAAAATCACTTGGGGGATTAATAGTACAAACAGTATAAAATAAAGCAGTAAGTGCGACAGCACCACAACCATTCTTTACTGAGTCTATTAAAGCTTTTTCTAAAGATTCCAATACCATAATTTTGCATAACTTAACTATTTTTAATCTTTTCCTATTACTGGTTCATGAACAACATAGAGTTTTGTAGAATAAGAGATCTTGCGTTTGCCTTTAACATCTGTATAGTGTGATACTGCTCTAGGAATATGTATTTTTCCTATAGGTACAACTTTACTATAGATAACATATGAAAGAATATGTTCTTCTCCAGGCATTAATTTTTCAAACTTCCAGATTAGCCTGTTTCCTTCAATTTTGTCTGGCTTAATTACACTAAACCTTCTATGTATCTTTGCAGACATAGGTAATCTATCCACAATAATAACATCTTCTGCTATAGAACCAATATTTTTAACAATTAATATTATTTTTAATGCAAATTCTCCCCCTTTAGTCCTAACCTTTACAACTTTTTTTCTTAAAATTATTCTTGGACGCTTCGCAATTTGTATTCCAACATAAAGAATAATCAGGGCAATCAAAATCAAGACAGGGATAGTATAATCAATTGTAGCTTTAATCTCAAGAGTTTCGCCAGTCTTTAATTCCCGTTGCCAAACAGCTACATGCATCAAGCCAGAATAATAAGAATCATCTGGCTCAACATTATATCTAGAAAAAATCCTTTCAAGAATAAATTGACTGATTTCAAGACGAACATATTGTTCAACATTCCCATCATTCTTCTTAATAATATTTCTCGTATAACTCAATAATCCTGTTCTCTTAAAATCACTTTCTGTGATTTTTATTACTTCAATTAATTTAACATCTCTCTCTGCAATAAGCTCGATTCCTTTATGATCATCAAGATTAAATTTAAATTTAATAGTATAATCCCCAGCATCCAAATTTTGTAAATCTTTCAAATCAGGTTTTATTTCTTGGCTTACTCCTGGGCCCAAGTCAACATTTTTTTCAAAATCAAAAAAATCACTCTCAACAACAACAGTTCCCTTTCCAAAATCCATATTTTCAGGATTTGAAATCTTAAAAGTTAATTCTGTTCTTTCTCTATCAATGGTTTTAGGAATACTAATCCCCACAATATCTGAAAACAAAGAAACTTCAATAACTAAACTATCTTGTTTTGCTTGTGCTGGTCCAGCATTCTCTCCACGAATATAGTAAGTAATCCCAAACCTTCCCTCTTGCTTAGTCCTTGGCATTACAGTAACCTTTATAGTCTTGACAGTAGAAGGTTCAATCACAAAGGTTCCAAGTGGTGTGATAATCACATCAAGTAATGAATAAATTTCAAAATTATCTGCACTAAGTTGATTATTTCTAATCTTAAGTTCAAATTCTGCAGGAATATTTAGTTCTTTAGCAATAACATCATTAATAACCTTCTCTTCTTGGATAGTAATTGCATCATATCCCTGTGAAACAATCAAGGGAGATAAAAAGGATAGAAGAAATATAAAAAAGATAGAACATACTATAATGAAAATTGCCTCTCTTTTTACCATACTAGAATTTAGCTTTTTTTGTTTAAATATTTTGTTGTACCTCAGTCTCGTTCGCCTTTTTAATGAAGTTAATGACATTATCAACAAAACTCTCTACCTTAGATTCATGACTGACTAGAATCAACTGCTCAACCTTAATTTCCTTAAGAACCTCGCGCATTTTATCAAGTTGTTCTGAACTAAACCCTTCTGTTGGTTCATCAAGAATCAATATGCTTCTTGTAGAAATTTTAGAGAGCATTGAATTTATAACCTGATTCAAGGAAAGCCTGTATGCAAGAGCAAGAGCAGTGCGCTCTCCTCCACTTAGATAAGCATAACTTATATCATATCCAGATTGTTCAACAAAAGGTGTGAAATCTATGTCAATTCTTGCCTCAAGAGCATCTTCGACAAGCATAGAAAACCATTTCTTAAATAACAAGTTAAACTCGAGATTAAGTTTATACATAACTTGTTTTTCAATTTGCTGCATAACTAGAATAAATTGTTTTGAAAGCCAATCTCTAAGCTCAGAAATCTTTTGAAGATCCTCAGCTACTTTTTCCTTGCTTTTAATCTCTTGTTCCAATTCTTTTACTTCTATTTCCACATCTTTCTTTCCTTTTTCAAAACTTGCCTTTTCTTGAATAACCTCTTTCTCTTCCTCCAATTTCTCCATTAATTCCCTATCAATTTTCTTTTTATTATTCTCAAAATTCTCATATTTAAAAATTTCATCTTTGATTTGTTGTTTAGTGGCTCTCAATTCATCAACTTTTCTTTCTAGCCAGGTAATTTTCTTTGTTAATTCTTCTTTCTCTTTTTGCTTTTCTTTCAAAGTAGAGCTTTTAACTTTTAATCCTTCGAAAATTCTTTCCTTTTCTGTAATTTCTTTAAGTTTTTTTTCTAAATCTTCAATTTGTTCATTTAAATCATGAACTATTTTTTCTTTTTCTTTTATATTCTTATCAAGCCTCTTAATCTCAGTATTTATTTCTCCATTAATTTTCTTTCTGTGCTCTTCACTAACTTCTTGTTTACAAACTGGACAAATCTTAAGAGAAGAAATCTTTTTATTATCTGATTCTAACCTTGCTTTCACAGCGAGAAAACCAGAAATTTCTTTCCCGCATCTCCTTTCTTCTTCTGACTTTTTGTCATACGCTTGTTCAAACATATCTTTTTTTCCAATTAAATTGACATCAATTTTAATCTCAACCTCTTTTTTCAATTTCAAAACCATTTTTTCTATCCTCTCAAAAGATTCTCTAAAATCCCCTAATTGTTCTTGTTTCTCATGAAGTTCTGTTTCATCTTTAGCGAGATCTTGTTTCAACTCATTGAATTTTTTAAGACCTGACTGCAGTTCCTCATTTTCTTTTTTAATTTCCTTTATTTCTTGTTGTATCTTCTCAAATTTAGGAAGAATTTTTTCAAGTTCTTTCTCAATCTCCACAAAACTTGCTTTTTTCTTCGCCAATTCATTTCTTTTAAAATCCATATCAGAAAGCTGGCCTTCTTTGAGCTTGCTCAATTCTCTGATTTTAGAAATAAAGATATTACAAGAATCTTCAATTCTCTTATATTTATCAATATTAAAAATTTTTCTTATTATATCTATTCTCTCTTCTGATTTAGAGAGGAGAATATACTTCATCTGCTCTTGAGGAGTATAGACAGTATACCTATAAATTAAATTCTGTTTTTTCAAAAGTTGGGGAGGATAATTAAGAGTATTCAAAACAAATGCCTTAAGTTCAGTAACACTTAACTCTTTTTCTTCTCCATTTTTTTCAAGAACTGCGTTGTCCTGAACAATACTATCTTTTTTCCTCTTGAGAGTTCTTTTAAGTTTAATCTTTTTTCTATTAATCTCTATTTCAAGTTCAACTGATCCTTTGTTTGTTCCATTTCTAAGAAGTGCAGCTCCGTCAATAATTCCTCGTTGTAACCCAAATAATGCAAACTCAACAGCAAGAAGTACAGTTGTTTTACCAGCACCAATATTCCCGCTCAAAAGAATACTTCCTTTAGGAAATTCAATTTCTTGTTTAACATAACTCCTTATATTTTCTAGTTTTATCTTTTTAATCAACATTTTTTTATGAATTTTAATTTTAATTTTTTTATAACTTCATTCGTGAGTCGATAAGCGAAAGTATCGTTAGTTTCTCCTTCTATTTTTTCCACATCAAAACATTTCATTAATTCAATCACTTTATCTTTATCTCCATGTTCAATAATTTTCTGTTCAATCATTTTCTTGATAATCTCTTTCTCGAAATTAAAAATATCAACTGTATCAATTTCAAGGTCTTTAAGTTCTTTATAAGCTAATTCGAATTCCTTGCTCATAAGTTTAGAAGTATTCCTAAGCACGCAATAAGCGCCTGCTTTTTCAAATTCTTCATTAATAATTCTAAAATCAATTTCACTTGGTTTTCCAGAAGCAAGAATCCCTGAAATTCTTAGTGTAACTATTTTATTGGTTACATTATTGGTTACACTAACATTAATTTTCTCAATTACTTTTTCTTTTAAACTTTGTGGATTTTCATTATCTGCATTAATATCAAAATTAATTACTTCTTTAATTTTAACTTTAATTTCTTGTAAATCTATTCCCTTAACTTTATCAAACTTCACAATAAAAAAAGAACCAAAATGAAAATGCTCGAGTTCAGAAAAATTACAAGGAAATAATGCTCCGGGATAAACAACCTTGCTTTTTCCTCTATCTTTATCAAAAATTTTCTTGATATGAATATGGCCAAGGGCATAATAATCAAATCCTTTAGGAAGATCTTTTAGAGAAACAGAATCAATAAAAGGTAGATTCATTTCTTTGAGAGTTGTATGTAACATCAAAATCTTAAATTTATTTTTTTTCTCAATATCTTTGATTGAACCAACATTTTTTACTTCAAGACCTCTTTTTTCTCCTTTAAGGCCTGTAATGAAATAATCCGTGGTTTCAACAGAACCAGATTCAGCTACATTATGACATAATCCTGCTTTCTCGAGAACATGAATCATGCTTTTTCCTGAAACACTAAAATCATGAGAGCCTGGGATAATATAACATTCAATATTATTATCACTTAATTCTTTGAGTTTGGCAGTAGCTTCTTTAAGAACATCAATCGAAGGAATTGCCGCATCAAACAAATCACCAGCAATCAATACAAAATCAACTTTCTCTTGAATACATCTTGCAATAGCAAACTTAAATGATTCCATGTTCAGTCTCTGTAGTTTAGAACTTTTCCATGAACCAAGATGGCAATCAGCTAAATGTGCAAATTTCATTTTAAATTTAAAAGACAGCTATGAAAATCTGCCTTATTTAAAAGAACATATTTATCAACAGTTTTTATCAATTCGTTTGATGTTGAAAATAAAGAATTTCTTTTCTTATCGTAGTAAGTATAAAGAATGCTTTTAATATTTAATTTTTTTAATTTATTAATGGCTGGAACAAAATCACTATCACAAACGATTAAAATTATTTTTTTTATATCTGGAAAGTCTATTGGGACGGTCATCATATCCATAATTACTAATGAATCAACAGCTTTTTGTTTGTATATAAAAATTCCTGTATTAATTTTTAATCGTTGACATCTTCCTTCTCTTATTAAAATAATTTCATTAGAAGATAATTTCTTTATGAATTTGTCATATTGTTTATATCTTATCGATTCCTCTTTTGTAGGTCTTGGACTTTGAAAGGGAGGAGCAGTATAGTAAAAAATATTCTTACAAAATAAATTTTGTTTTTTTGATAATAATTTAGCAAACTTTAAGATATCATATTTAATATATCTGCCCTTACCAAAATGTTTATTTAATTTAGATAAAAATCCAGCATCTATGAAGACCAAAGTAGGTTCCATAAAAATATTCTCCTTAATTTATTATATCTAAAAAAATTACTAAGAAAAAAAAACTCATCCAGCGACCCATTAGGATCACTGGGGATCATGTTATTAATATTATATCTATATAATTTATAAATCTTTCGTATTTTCATTTTCCCTTAACCTTATACTAATTTACCTTTCACCTTCGTGGAGCAGGAGGTAAGAAAGAGCCTTCTTTTCTCACATTTCTTAATTGTCTTGAAGCTTCTTCAATATCAATTCTATTGTAGCCTGCATTTTCAAGACTCTCTATAGCCTCTTCAAGAGTTTCGCCTCTTTCAATAGCATTCCTTAATGCTGCAATCAAATCTTCTCTTACCATACCAAACAAGAAATACCCTTTATTTATAAAATTAACTTCTGTCCATCTTGCATTAAATGCACTGTCTTTCCAAGTTTATAACCCATCTCGCGAGCTAACTCAACCATCGGAGCTAATTTTTTTAGGTCTCCATGAGCTGGAATAATATGTTTAGGTTGAGTCATTTCAATCAAGTCACGTAGGTCTTCTCTACCACAATGTCCAGATACATGGACATCTGTAAAAATTCTTGCTCCCTTAGCTTTAAGTCTTTTTTCAAGTTGTCTTCTGTTAGCAACATTTATTGGACTAGGAATAATGCTTGAAGAAAAAATAATATGATCATTAGCAAGAATCTTAAAAGGCATAGTATCTCTAGCCATTCTTTCAAGAACCGAGCCTGGTTCCCCTTGATGACCAGTACAAACAATCAACCACTCATTTCTATTTTTCATAACTTTTCTCATAACTCTCTCAATTTCGTTTTTATAACTAATCAAATTATTAACTTTATTCATAAAAGGCACAAGATTAATTGCATCAGCTGCACTTACATAACGGCGAAGAGAACGACCAATAAAAACAATCTTACGGCCAAGTTGAGTAGCACAATCAACAATACTTTTAATTCTTGCCAAATGACTGGAGAAAGTTGTTACAATAATTGCAGAATTTTGATTATGTGTAGTAAGTAATACATCTTCTAACAATCCCCTAGCAATTTTTTCACTTGGTGTCTTTCGTTCTTCACCAGAATAAAGAGAATCAACAACCAAAGCTAAAATGCCTTTGCCTTTTTCACTAAGCTCTTTAAGCCGTTTATAGTTTGGCTTTTTTCCGAGAACAGGATAATTATCAAATTTAAAATCATTAGCATAAAGAATAACTCCCTTGTCTGTATGTAAGGCAATCAAAGCAGTTTGAAGTGTTGAATGAGTAATGTTCAAAAATTCAACCTTGTAATCTTTTCTCTTGCCATGGATAGTATAATTTCCATTTGGATTAATAGCCCTAAGTTTATTTTTCAGTTTAATGCCCGAATCTTTCAATAAAGACTTAAGAACTTCAATTGTAAAAGGAGTTGCTGCAACCTCTGCATTATATCTCGAAGCAAGATAAGGTACTGCACCAACATGATCAAGATGAGCATGACTCACAAGTATGGCTCTTACTTTATTTCTAACTCCTATTTTATCTAAGATAAGATCATCAGGTACTGCCTTAATCATTCTAAGCTTTTTTTCAGTCCATTCTTTCTCTTGGTTCTCCATTTCAACAATAGGTGGAAGAAAAAGACCACAATCAAACAACACAGCATCTTCTCCAAGATCAACTGCTGTCATGTTCTTACCCACTTCACTAAATCCACCGACAGTATAAATTTTAATCATAATCTCCAAAACAAAAATAGATTTATAAAGTCTCTCTTCTGCATTTAAAACATGGGAAGTTAGCTCAGTCTGGGAGAGCATGCGGCTGAAGCCCGCAGTGTCCGGGGTTCAAACCCCCGACTTCCCATATCAAATAAAATCAAACAAAATCTAGCAAAACATTTAGCAAAAACATTTAAAAACCTTTATAAAATAGTCTTACTTTAAAATATTAAATAAAAAAGAGGCAATAAAAGTAAAAGAAAAGAGAATGAAAAACAAGAAAGCAGCTTTTGAGATGTCAATGACTACTATAATTGTAATAGTCATGGCAGTTGTCATGTTAATTCTTGGGTTAGTTTTTATCAGAACAATAATGTGTGGTGCAATGAATATTGCCACAACGACCCTTGAAGGTGCACAGTCAGAAATCAACAAACTTTTTGGAGAAGAAAGAGGTGAGGAAGTTACTTGCATAGGCGTAAGAACTCCAATTGATATTATTCCAGAAAATTATAATATTATTGGGTGTGGTTTCCAACCCAAAGTCCAGACAACTTATACCTATAGTTTTACTATCACTAGTGCAAAAGATATAAGTGGACAAAATATAGACACTACTGGATGGATAACAGAATCTCTAACAGGAACTAAATCAGTAGGACCAGGAACAACAGAATATGCTACTTTTGCAATAAGACCACCAGATAATGCTCCAGAAGGAATGATTGTCATCGAGGTTGAAGTAAAAAAAGGTGGCCAAACAATTGCAAGCCCAACTATGAGGCTCAATATCAAAAGAGCAGGTTGGCTACAACAATCTGTCTGTTAGTTTGTTTGTTAGTCTATAGTCTGCTGTTAGTTTTTAGTCTATTGATACAATAATAACAAAACAATAACAAGAGTTGAATAGCAAAAGGACATAGCAATAGGATAATTTTTTATATCCTTTTTTTCTTTATGTATTATGAAATCAAGACCAAAGTCTAGAAAGAAAAGCAAAACAAGAAGGATAGGGAAGAAAAGAAAAGAAACCAAAAAGACGAAGAAGATTGAAAGAATAAAGAAAATTGGGTTGGAATTCAAACATCCTAAACTTTATCTCTATAATACCCTAAAAAGAAAAAAACAATTATTCAAACCAATAAAAAAAGATATAGTTGGAATTTATAGTTGTGGCCCAACAGTCTATTGGTATCAACATATAGGCAACATGAGAACTTATATTTTTTCTGATATTCTTAAACGAGTTCTTACCTATAATGGTTATACTATCAGACATGTAATGAATATAACTGATGTTGGTCATCTCACGAGTGATGCTGATACTGGCGAAGATAAAATGATTCAAGCCCTCAAAAGAGAAAATCTTCCACTGACAAAAGAATCAATGTTAAAGTTAGCTAAAAAATATACAAATATTTTCAAACAAGATTTACAAAAACTAAACATAACTGAACCAGATGTATGGCCAAAGGCCACAGAACATATCAAAGAAATGATAACTCTAATCGAAAGAATGGAAGAAAAGGGTTATACATACATTGGAAAAAATGGAAATGTTTATTTTAATACATCCAAGTTCAAAAAATATACAAAACTTGCAAACCTTAAGTTAGAAGATCAAAAGGCAGGAGTAAGTGTTGAGATAGATAAAGAAAAGAAAAATCCAAGAGACTTTGTGCTTTGGTTCTCAGATAAAGGTTCAAAATTCAGGGGCCATATTTTCAAATGGCAGAGTCCGTGGGGAGAAGGATGGCCTGGCTGGCATATTGAATGTTCTGCAATGTCCATGGCTTATCTCGGAGAAAATTTTGACATCCATACTGGAGGAGAGGATCATATTCAAATTCATCATACAAATGAGATAGCCCAGAGTGAAGCTGCAACAGGAAAAAAAGTTGTGAATTATTGGTTACATGCAAGATGGTTATTGTTCAAAGAAGAAAAGATGGCAAAAAGTGAGGGAAACATCTTCACAATTTCTGCTCTTGAAAATAAAGGATATAATTCCTTAACCTACAGATACTTTTGTCTCACTGCTCATTATAGAACACAACTTGAATTTTCATGGCAAAACCTGGATGCAGCACAAAATGCTTTTAATTCCCTTAAAAAAAGAATCTTAGAGATAAAACAAAATCTTGAAGTAAGACAAATAAGTTCAGACAGAATATCAAAATATAAAAAAGAATTTGAAAAAGTAATTAATGACGATTTAAACATGCCAAAGGCTCTCGCATTGCTTTGGAAAGTTGTCAAAGATAATAATCTAAAAAATAATGAAAAATACTCCCTAATTCTTATTTTTGATAAAATTTTTGCTTTAGATCTTGATAAAGTAAAAGAAGAAAAAATAAAAATCCCAGAAAAAATCTCTCAATTAATAAAACAAAGAGAACAAGCAAGAAAAAACAAAAACTTCCCTATCGCAGATAAACTCAGAGAACAAATAAAACAGCAAGGCTACACAATCGAAGATACCTCTGAAGGGACAAAAGTGAAACCCCTACAAAATATAACAAAGAAATAAAGAAAGAAATAAAAAATAATATAAAGATGGAAAAATCAGAAGAAGATTCTTGTTCTTCTTGTCTATGTCCTTATGATTATGAAAGACATGGTAAATGCGATGAATGTCAAGATTATCATCATAAAATAAATGAAAAAACACATTGCGGGAAATAAAAGAAGAAAAGAAGGGAAATGGAAAAAATTAAAAAAACATTCAAGTTCTCCCCATCATCCCTAAACTTGATGGAAGAATGCCCCAGATGCTTTTGGATTCATCAAACTCAAAATCCAAATCAAAGAGATAGTAAGTTTTATAAATCACAAATATTACATATTATTAGAATGTTCCCTAGTGATCCTACGGGGTCGCTAGATGATTTTATTTTTGGATTTCTAGCTAAATATTTAAACTTAAAAGGAAGCTTACAAATATGGAAGAAACATTAGTTTTTATTGATGAAGGATTTTTAGATAAATTACTCAAACTATTTGGAGGCGGAAAAAGGATAAAGTTTGATAAATTTGATTTTGCTAAAAGAATTGCAAAAAAACAAAACTTTCTTTGTAAACATTTATTTTATTATACCTGTCCACCTTTTCAATCAGACAAACCAACAAAAGAGGAAGCAGAAAGAAAAAAGGGCCATGATAAATTTATTACTGCATTATCTAAAAATAAAGATCTGACAATAATGGAAGGAAGATGTCAAAGAATACTTAATGAAAAGGGAAAACTTGAATTCCGTCAAAAAGGAGTAGACACTTTATTAACTATAAATTTGGGCCACATAAAAGATGATTTTCCTGAGATAAAAAAAATTATATTAGTTTCTTCAGATACAGATTTTTGTCCAATAATTAGAGATATAAAGAAAAGAGACAAAATAGAAGTTATTCTTTATACTTATTTTGATAGAAAAAGAAGATCAAAGTTTTCTTTGTCAAATGAATTAATTGATTGTTGCTCTAATTATTTTAGATTGACTAAAGAAGATTTTACTTCTTGTCCGATAAAAAAGTTATAAAAAAGCAAAAAGATGAAAAAAACAAATAAAACGAGCAAAACAAATTTTAGAAAATTTATTACCCCAAGCAAAAAGAAAGTTTTTGCAGGAAAGAACGCAGAGCAGAATGAAGAGATTATTAAACAAGCAAAGAACACTGAAATAGTTTTACATTCAAAAGATGCTGGAAGTCCTTTTGTAAATATAAAAGGTAAGGCAACTAAAAAAGACATTAAAGAAGCAGCAATCTTCTGTGCTAAACACAGCAGAAAATGGAAACAAGCGAAAAGAAAACCAAACATAATTAATATTCATTATTTCAAAGGCAAAGATGTTTTCAAAACCACTGATATGAAAACAGGTACTTTTGGTGTAACGAATCATAAAAATATTAAAATTAAAAAGAAAGAAATAGAATCATTAGATAACTTAGATAAATTAAATAAAAATGTCTACTAAAACTCCCATTGTTTCTTTTCAGTTAGGCAAGCAAGGTCTCACTGCAGGATTCATAGAAATGCTTAAAAAAACATTTAAAAAGCATGATTTAGTTAAAGTTAACATACTAAAATCTTGCTCTCGCAATAAAAAAGAAGCTGGAGCAATCGGAGATAAAATCTGCTCTGAATTAAAACAATCAGAGAACAAAGGTTTTACATATAGATTAATAGGATATACTTTATCTATAAAAAAATGGAGAAAAGCACGATAATGACAACCCCATATGAAATAGAATCAGAGAAATTTATAAGAGCTTTAGCTGAAAAGCTTAAAACAATTAATGAGTTTAAAATGCCTGAATGGGCATTATTTGTAAAAACAGGCCAAGCTAAGGAAAGACCTCCAGAAGAGAAAGATTGGTGGTATATAAGAGCTGCAAGTGTTCTTAGAAAATTGTATACAAAAGGATTAGTAGGGGTAGGCAAACTTAGAAATTATTATGGTTCAAGAAAAGACAGGGGCGCGAAGCCAGAGAAATTCATGAAAGCCTCTGGGAAAATATTAAGAACAATCCTGCAACAGGCAACTAAAGCAGAGTTTGCTGAACATATAAAAGAAAAGAAAGCAGGAAGAAGACTCACAAAAAAAGGAAAGCTTTTTCTTGACCAGGTTGCATCTGAATTAAAAACTATCTAAAAGTCTAAAAAATAGTCTAAAAAATGGCAAAATACAAAAAACTGTCTAAAAAAATACATCTGGGGAAACAAAATAAGAGAACTAGATGGGCTCCTTTTTGGATAATCCCAAAAGTATTTGGCCAAGGAAAAAAAGTTCATCCTTCAAGATTAACAAGAATAAAAAGATCATGGCGTAGAAGTAATATAGATAAGGCAATTAAGGAAAGCAAAAAACGTAATATTAAATCAGGAAGAAAAAAGAAAAAATATTAAAAGAAAGAAAAAAAGAAAGAAAAAGTAAAATAAAATAAAATAAAAAATGGCAGACACAATATACACAATTCCGCTCAGAAGAAAATTCTTAAAAGTTCCAAAATATAAAAGAGCAAAGAAAGCTTCTAAAACTATAAAAGAATTTTTAGCAAGACATCTAAAAATTCGTGATAAGGACTTCAGTAAGATAAAACTCGATCCTTTAACAAACGAAGCATTATGGGCAAGGGGAATAAAAAAACCTCCCTATAAAATAACTGTTAAAGTAAAAAAAGAAGATGATAATTTCATAGTCACATTTGTTTCATTACCAAAAAAATTCAGAGAAGAAGATAAAAAATTAAAAAAGAAGCAGAAAAAGCTCGAAGTAATAAAAAAAGCTAAAGAAGATAAGAAAAAACAGAAGAAGAAAGAGGAAGAAGCAAAAAAAGTAGAGGAAGGCAAGGAAGAAAAGAAGGAAGAGAAGGAAAAAGAAGAACAAAAGACAGAGGGAGAGAAGAAAGAAGAAAGGGAAAAGAAAGAAAAAGATAAACTTCTAAAGAAAATCGAGCCAACAGAGAAAACCCAAAAACTCATCAAGCCAACCCAGGCTTTTGGAGCCAAACATAGAAAATCCTTAGAAAAATAAAAAGTAAAAAGAAAAAATAATTATAAAACTATTTCTAAAGATTAAAAATTAAAAAAAGAAAAAAAAGAAAAAAATAAATTAAAAAAATTCTATGTAGATGGAGTTCCGTATTCTCCTAGCATTTTCTCACCTACAAACGGATTTCCACCCTGACAAACTGCTCCAAATGAAGTTTGTATAAATGTTCCTGTACATTCAAATGAAACACCTCTTCCAGAAGTAGTTGTTGCAGCATTACTGATAGTTGTCAATACCCACAATACTTTTCCATCTGAACTCATAAAGAAAACTTCTTCTCCAAATGTGAAGAAAAATCCTGTTTGTCTGAAAAAACTGGTTCTTGTTGATTTTAAACTGCTTCTTACACTTTGGCTAGTTGAAGTTTCATGAAAT
Organism: archaeon; assembly: GCA_030612665.1. GTDB lineage: Archaea > Nanobdellota > Nanobdellia > Pacearchaeales > UBA284 > JAUWNL01. Next base: position 7,286 of record JAUWNL010000006.1, on the reverse strand, counting down.
ACTCCTCCACCTATTGCTCCAGTAGTTGGTTGTTCTCCAGCTGTTCCAGTAGTTGCTGCTCCTCCGCCGCCAATTGCTTCAACTGGTTCTTCTACGGCTATTGTTCCAACAGCAGGTTCTACTGCTACAATTGTTGTTACTTTTTCTCCTTTTGGCCAGCCATTAGTACAAGCTCCTGCTTCACATTTTTTGAAACCACCCAAAATACAATTATAAGCTACAGCAGAACACATTTGATTTTCTTCATTAAAGACATACTCCAATACTGTGCCCGCATTAGCACAAAAGTCTGTGTGAATTCCTGTACTATCTGTACAAGTTCCGGGAGTAGTATAATCTAAACCTCCATCAGTTTCACCAAAAGTAGGTGCTTCTACAGCAGGAGTAGAAACCGCTTGAGTAAATTGTCCAGTTATCCCTGTACCTGTAAAAACCATTCCAATAGCAAATCCTGCGATTATTGCAACTGTGAAAAATGCCCAAAAAGCATTATTATCCATATTTTACCTCCTTTAATTTAATTTACAATTTAAATTACTGATTAATTATTATATCTATAATATCTATAGAACTAAAATAAGATATATAAAAGTTTCGTAAAATTAAAAATTAATAAAAAAAAATAATTAGAATTAATCTTTCTATTTTATTGGTTCGCCATTAATACAAGATCCAAATTGACAGCCATTAGCATATCCTCCTTGAGGACAGTTAAAATACACTGGTGAGCAAAGATTATTAAAATTTAGTTGATATTCTATAAGTGTATCTTCATTAAGGCATACATCAATAAAAGTTTCTCCATCAGCACCCCTACAAAATCCTTGGACTTCCACATTCACTCCATTGTCACTATCCCAAACCCTCAGTATTTCAAAAGGTAGATCCTGACCAAGCATGCCAGTTATTACTGTATTATTAACAGAAAATCCCAGGGAGATTCCTACAACTAAAGCAATTATGAAAAATGCCCAAAAAAAGCTTTTTTCCATTTATTTACCTCCTTTTATTTAATATTTATTTAGTATCAATTTAATATTAGTTTATTAGTTTAATATTATAAACATTGTTATATAAAAGAAAAGGATTATATATTTAAAAGTTTCTTTTATCTCATGAACGAATCAGAAAAATATAAACCAGGAATTATTATTCTTGATAAACCTGCAGGAATGACAAGTTTTCAAGCTTGTGATGCAGTAAGAAAAAAACTTGGGGCAGAGAAAGCAGGTCATGCAGGAACCCTTGACCCAGCAGTCACTGGAGTTTTAGTCATAGCATTAAACAAAGCAACAAAAATTTTTCCATTATTAAACAAACTTCCAAAAAAATACCAAGGCACAGCTCATTTACATAAAAAAATATCAGAAAAAGAACTAAAACAGGAAATAAAAAAATTCATGGGAAAAATTATCCAGTTACCCCCAAGACGAAGCAGAGTCAAAAGACAAGAAAGAACACGTGAGATTTATGAATTCAAATTATTAAAAAAACAAAATAAATCTTTCACATATCTTGTTTATTGTGAAGCAGGAACATATATCAGAAAGCTTATCCATGACTTGGGAGAAAAAGCGGGGGGAGCACATATGACTAGTCTTAAAAGAATAGAGCAAGGACCTTTTCTTGAAAAAGAATCAATAAAATTAAATGACCTTGAAGAAAAAGATATTATTTCTATGGAAAAAATAATAAAAAGATTAAAAGTCCCAATTCTTCGAGTTTCAGACGAACAAGCTGAAGCATTAAAAAATGGCAGTCCTATTAAAGTTACAAATCAATACAAGGAAGATGAAAGAATTGCCATATTTCACAATAAAAAGATTATTGTGTTAGCAAATCAAGAAAATAGTTTTTTAAAACCAAAACGAGTAATATAATAATGAAAATAAAGAAAAAAAGAATGAAGATGAAAACAAGAAGGAAAATAAAGAAAAAACAAGAACATCTTAAGATTCTTGCAATTGGAGATCTTCATGGAGATTCAAGACAAGCATCAAAGCTTGCTAAAAAAGCTAAAAAAGAAAAAGTTGATCTTGTTGTACTTTTAGGAGATATTTTTGGGATTGTTGAAGCAGATATAGAAGATATAATCAAGCCATTCAAAAAAGCTAAAAAGAAAATTGTTTTCATTCCAGGGAACTGGGATTCTTCTATTGATGCAGCAATGTTACAAGACATCCATAAAGTAAAAAATCTTGATGGCTATTATACTACATACAAAGATGTTGGAATTGTGGGAGTGGGAGTTTCTGACTTTAAATTATCAATTGGAGAAAAAAAGACTCTAGATAAATTAAACAAAAATTTCAAAAAAATGAAGTCAAGGAAGAAAATACTAATCTCTCATCTTCATGCAGCAGGAACAAAATCAGAATTTTCTGGGGTTCCAGGAGAACCAACATTGAGAAAAGCAATAAATTACTTCAAACCAGATCTTTTTCTCCACGCCCATATTCATGAAGGAGAAGGAATTGAGGAAAAAATAGGAAAAACAAAAGTAATAAATATAGGAAGAAAAGGAAGGATAATTGTTATTTAAGGTCTAAGGAATTTATCTATTAACTCGATAATATTCACTTTCTTCCTAGGGCTAAGAGAAATCACATTTCCTTTTTTATGCACTAAAACAAAATTCTCCTTAACAAGGCTTTTTATGCAATTTTTAACCCTTTTTCCATCATTTTTTACAGCAGAACTTAACCAATTTATCATTGTATGCAAAGGAAAATAATTTTTTCCCCATCTTCCTCTTCTTTCCAAGAAATTTAAAATTAAGACTTTTAATTCGACATTGCTATATTCTCTAGAGGTCATTTTAGACTCTTTAGTTAAGTACTATAATGATACGTTGTAGGGTAACCTTTAAATACTTTACCATAATTGTATTTTCATGAGAAAAGAAGAAAAAACGATTATTGTAGAAATATTCGGTACTTCACCAAAAGTTAGAATAATCAGCTTTTTACTGGATTTTCCTTTTAACGATTTCACCAAGGAAGAAATGGTAAGGAATTTAGGAATGAGCAAGACTACTTTTTATAATAATTTTGGTATATTAGAAAAATACAAAATTGTTTTGTCTTCTAGAAAAATAGGAAGAGCAACACTCTACAAGATTAATTTAGAACATCCCTTAGTAAAAAGAATAAAAGAAATGGAGCGTGAAATTTCAATAGGATTAATAAAAGAAAAACAATTAGTGATGCCTACATAATTAAATGTTTATCTAAGAAAAGATAATTGTTATTTAAATGACTCGGATATGTTTTATATTAATAATCTTTTGAAAGAATTAATATAATCAAAAATTTTCAATAATCCATTCTGGCTTTATATTAAATATATGATGAATTTTTCTTGTTGAAGATCTTCTCATTATCTCATTCCAAGAATTAAGTTTAGCATAGCTTGGATTTTCAGCAAAAATCAATGGAAATCCAGTAACTGGATCTGTTTCATAAACCATATAAGAATGGCGAGCCATTCTTCCTTGTGGAATCCATCCATAAACAATAAAAACATCGCCTACACTGAAACTTTTTTTTGATTTAATTAGATTATTAAAAAATTCTTTCTTTTTATAATAAGGAACTCTACGTTCTTTAGGAATATCAATAATCTCAAACATTTCATCATTTTTTTTACAATAATTAATCAATCCATAAGAACCACGAACTGGAATATCTATAGTGCCTTCTGTTTTTTTTCTACCTTCATTTCTTTTTAACCACCAAGCTCCAGAAGATCTTTCCCAGACATCCATAATAAAATCGCTACAAAGTTGAGGAACCATTGGAATTCCATCAATACTAAAAACACAATAAGTAGTATCATGCAATGTATAATAATGCCCCCCAGCAAAATACCTGTTTTTCCATAACAATCTCAGTAGTCCATCTTCTTGGCCTTCTTCACGTGCAGGTTCATCAAAAAATAATTTCTCCGAAACCATTGCATCTATAGATGACTGAACTTTATTTTTGAAATTCCAAAATATCCTATTCTTTTCTTTAATTTTTTCAAATTTATTTTTTTCTGCATCTTCCAAAACAAAATATAAATCATTAAAATCTTTATTATAAGCAAAAATATAATCTAATGTTTCTTTTGTAGCATAAATTAACTTAGCCCTGCCAATCTGTTTAATAGTATCAAGTTCAAGAAATGGAATCTTTTCAGTATATGTTTTATCAAGAAGTATTTCTAAATTAAACTTCTCTCGGCTCAATTTTTCTAGATTATCAGAAACTTTATCATTAAGCTGTAAGTAAACTTTTCTTGAAGGAGAAATATCTTGGTCAACACAATAAATGCCATACTTTTTTTTCAATTCAATTAATTTATCGCCGCGCTTTATATAAGGGGGATTATCGAGGAATAAAGTAACGATACTGATATGCTTCCACATAGCCTTTGACAAAGAAATATTATTTGAAAAGAAATAATCATTTGGTAAGAATAGCAATTGTCTTTTTTCTTTATCTTTAATCTTTCTCAAGATTTCTTTTACAAGAGAAGAAGCTTGTTTCTCATTTCCTCTAAAATATTCAAGTTTTTTATAATAAAAATTTAGAATAGAATCTTGTTCAATAGTTTCTAATTGTTCTTTTGTATGTTCTGGTTCAAAAATAAATGTTCTTGGTGAAACTCGTGCATATGGAGCTACATTAAAAATATAATTAAAATAATTTTTTTCATCTACTTTTACTTGTGGATGAATAGACATATATTTTGCAAGGTCTGGCCGCCAAGTGATAAAATCTTTTTTACTTACTTTTTCATATTTCTTATTAAATTTCTCACTAAAAAAAGTTTTATTCATAAAACCATTAAAAGAATCAATAACCCCAGAAGTATATTTTAGGTCTGGGTCTGAACCAAGTAATAAAAATAAAGCTAGTAAAAAAGCTATTACTGTTTCTTTGACCCCCCTTGCCATTTATCATGAAAAACATTTGTGTTATAAATATTTAACCATATATCCTTTTTCTAATCTATATCCTAAACTTCTATAATATTCACGAACACCGACACCGCTTATCACAATTATCTTCTTACATCCATTTTTTCTTGCAATTTTCTCTGCTTTCATCATGAGTTTCTTACCAAGACCCTTATGTTGACCTCCTCTTCTTGCTTTCTTACCAATTTCAAGAGAAGGACCATAAACATGAAGTTCTCGAACAAGGAGATTTTTTGATTCTCTGGGAATCCTCAATCTTACTAATCCGAAAATTATGTCCTCTTTATTAATTGCTTCAATAAAAAATTCTTTTCCCTTGCTTGCATTATATTCAATCTTATTTAATCTGATTTTCCTATCAATCTTTTTACCATGAAGTAAAGCAAAACCAATCTCTCTACATCTAATACATTCACACCTAATTCCTTGCTCGCGCATTTTATCATGAACAACTTTTCTCAAATCAATTCTCTTAGTTCCAGCAACAAGAAATTCTGGAGGAATCTCCCTCATGATTCTCATTATACGGCAATATCGAGGCACTTGTTTTTTTAATTCAATAAGCAGTTTAACAAGTTCTTCTTTAGAATAAACCTCATACTTTCCTTTTTTATAAAACTCCACAAGTTTGCTTCCTTTAAGAACCTGACAAGGATAAATTTTAAGTTGGTCTGGTTTAAAATCATCAGAAGAAAATAGTTTTTTAAACATCATTACATCTTTCTTGAAATTAGATCCAGGTAATCCAGGCATGATATGATAACCAACTTTAAACCCAAAGTTCTTTAATCTTCGAGTAGCTTCAATAACATCTTTTACATTATGCCCTCTTTTATTTATTTTGTAAATTTTATCATCTGGCATTTGAACTCCTAACTCGCACCTTGTACATCCAAATTCTAACATTCTCTTAATATCAGAATCAGTACAAACATCTGGCCTTGTTTCAATACACAAAGCCACACATCTATGCCTTACTTTTTCATTAATCTTTTTAGCTTGCTCCAGGTTTTTTGATTTCTTGCCATTAAGAGCATCAAAACAATCTTTAATGAATTTATATTGATAAGCTAAGGGATAAGCGAGAAATGTTCCCCCCATAACAATAAGCTCAATTTTATCAGTTGGATGTTTCATTGCCTTGAAAGCTTTAAGCCTAACAAGAACCTGTTTATATGGATCATATTTCAACTTTGCAGCCCTTATTATTGCTGGACTTTTAGGAGTATATGATTGAGGAACATCAAGACTAGGACAATACAAACAAGTACCATGTGGACATTTTCTCGGTTTTATAACTACAGCAACAGGCGTAACCCCACTTATAGTCTTCGTTGGTTTTCTTTGTTTTCCCATTCTCCATCAGAAAATAAAATGAAAGATATTTAAAGTATTTGTTTTTTAAAATGGTAAATAGTTAAAATATAAAACTGATAAATTTATATTCCAATTGATAACTTATGTTATCATATGATAACAAAAAATAACACTTCAAAGGAAGAAACAAAATGAAACAAAAACAAGTCTGGGATTCAATTGCAAAACCTTGGAAGACTTATAGGGTAAAATCTATCGAGGAAGCATATGAATTTTTAAAAAATAAAAAAGGAAAAATTCTTGATCTTGGTTGCGGAAGTGGAAGAAACTTTGTAAAAATTAATGGAATAATTTATGGTGTTGATTTTTCTTCAGAACAATTAAAATATGCAAGACAATATGCCAAAAAAACAGGTATTGAAGCAATTATGAAAAAAGCTGAAGCTCATAACTTACCATTCAAAAATAATTTCTTTGATGCAGCAATATTCATAGCCACGTTACATTGTATTGAATCATCCAAAAAAAGAAAAAAATCCCTCAAAGAAATATATCGTGTCCTCAAACCAGAAGCTGAAGCAATGATAACTGTTTGGGATAAAGATCAACCGAGATTTAAAAAATCAAAAAAAGAAATTGCATTACCATGGAAAATTGGGGAGAAAAAATATATGAGATATTGTTACTTATATGATAAAAAAGAAATAACTCGTCTCATTAAAAGTGTTGGATTTGAAATAACAAAAATTCTTGATAAATCTGTTTCAGACAGTCGTTATTCAAAAAGAAATATAATTGTTTACGTAAAAAAATAAAAAAGAACTATTTCTTTCCTTTGTTTCCCTTGTTTCCTTTCTTAACCTGGATAAAATCAAAAATGTTTTTTTCTTCTTCTTTGATAATTTTTCCATTAAAAGAATCAAAATGCAAATTAAGTATTTTAAAAGTCTGAAGAATGCAACTTATATTCCATACCTGTTTATCTTTTTGGTGCTGCAATATA
>JAUWNL010000033.1 GCA_030612665.1 archaeon | reverse complement strand
AAATGATATTGATAGTATTACTAAAAGACAGCAGGAACTGGAGAATCAGAGGGCAAAGATTGAAAAGAAAAGAGAATCGGTAAATGATAATTTTAATTCTCAGTTAAATGCAATCGAGGCTCAAAAAAAGGAGATTGATTTGAAATTAGTTGAATTGAATAAAGAGTCCAGAGAGATACAGAAAGAAATTGATAGGATTCAAAATCGCCTCAATCAGATAAAACGAGAGAAGGAAAAACTTGAATTAAAGATTTCGGATAGCCAGACTACAGATGAAGGAAAAGTTCATATTGAGAAAAAAATACAGTCTATAGAAGAAGAGAGGAATAATCTTGAATTAAAACCAGAAAAATCATCTAAAAAAAAAGATGAATTTCTTGAAAGTATGAAACCCTTTGAGGACCAGTCAAGCAAATTCCAGACAAAAATTGATGAAATAAGAAAAGAACAAAAAACTTTATCGGAAAAATATGACCAGGAACTGAAAAAAACACAAAGAGAGATTTCTGATTGTCAGGGGGAGCAAAAAAAGGTAAATAGAGAGAAGATTGATTATTTTCATAAACTTGGAAAGGTCCTTTTCTCTTCAAAATTTGTGAATAATTCGGTCAATATAGAATTGAGTACTGTAAGGAATACAAGCAGTGAAATAGAGAATCAAGAAATGGATATTAAATCCCTTGAAGAGAGTGGAACTCTGGAATCAAAGAGGGCATTGTGGAAATTGAGTGGACTTATAGCTGCATTATTTATTCTGATTGTTGGAGTTGTTTTTATAGTAATAACAATTTCAAAGCCTTCAGAAAAAAGGAAATCTATTGATAGAGGATCTAAAAAGGTAATTAATAAAGTATCTGAAAAAAATGAAAAGGTATCTAAAAATTATCAAGAAAAAATGGGGATAGTCCTTTCAAAATCAAGAGAAATATCTCGAAAATTAAAAATATTGTACAATGACTTTGAAAAGAATATTAAAGAGTCAAAGACAGGGGCCATTGATTTAAAGGATATTGTTAATGATTACAAGAATGAGCAGCCTGAAAAGTTATTTGAGTGGGTTCGTGATAACACTTATTTTATCCCTTACAAAGGCTTATTAAGGGGTGCCCAGGGAGTTTTAATTGATAAAAAAGGGAATAGTCTTGATCGAGCAATATTACTCTCTGAACTTCTGAGCAAATCAGGTTACATGATTCAACTGGTGCGTGGAGTTTTATCAGAAAAAGAAGTAAAAGATATATTGCAAAAAGTAAATCAAATTCCAAGAAAGAACTCCTCATCTCAGTTTAAATCATTATCTAAAACAGACCTTGAACAAATAGAAAAATATTCCCAAAAATTTAGTGTAAAAAAAGAAATATTTTTTAATGCCGTTGAAGAAATAAAAAATTACAGACAGTTTGTTTCAAATAGAATTTCTAAAAGTGTTGAAAAAATTGTGGCTCAGTTGATGCGTAAATTGGAGAAGACAAATCATGTGAATCTTTCAAAAGAAATTGATACTATTTTGAAATCCAGTCAGGATCACTGGTGGATACAATATAAAAAAGATAATAATTGGGTGGATCTGGATCCTACTTTAAAGGATGCAGTACCAGGAAGTACATTAACCAAGCCTGAAAAGATCATACAGCTTGATGATTTAGATGAACAATTGATTCATAAAATCAATCTAAAAGTAATTATAGAACAATGGAAAGAGGGGAAATTGAAAAACCATGTTGTTTTAAACCATACTCTAAAACCTCAAAAACTTATTGGGAAGAGAATCACGTTTTATCACCAGCCAGCAGATTGGCCATCAGAACCAAATTTCTTTCAAAATAATGAACCAGCAAAAGAATTTAATAATCTTATTTTAAATCAGAATAACTGGACTCCTGTTTTACAAATAGAAAATCAAAATATTTTGGGATACAGTTTTTCCAATTCTGGAGAGTTAAGTAAAAAAGTGAAGAAGAAGCAAAGATCTAAAGGGGTTGGGGGATTATTTACAGGATTTAGCAAGACTTTAACTAATGAAGAATTGAAAAAAAAAGGCTTAGAACAAGGTTCTTTGCTAACAGGGGAATGGGTTGAGTTTGAGGTTTATTCCCCTGGTATTCCAGTTCGCAGAATAAGGCGGCAGGTATTCGATTTATTGGGAGTGTCAGAGCGTCTAAAAAAAGATGTAAAGAATCCTGTTATTACTCGAGATAAAATGATGAAACGTAATCTGACCTTATTGGGTTCTACTGAAATCCTTCTTATGTGTTGTTTTTTAAATGATGAGTTAGTTCAACATATTGCTAATATTTCCTTTTTGGCTAATAAAAAAGTTGTTTTTTCTCTGTTGATGGCTGAAAAACTATTAAAGCCCGATTATTTCTTTTCTAACATGAGTAAATACAGGAATTTTAATTTTCCATTATTCAAACTTGCTTTGGCCAGAAACAATTATAAGGTCTATTTAAATTCCACTAATATCTTTAGCTTCCATTATCTATACGAGCAGAAAGGAGATCATATAAGCAATCTCGAAGCCTTTGATATAGTAGATAATCGGGTTACAGTTCGTGTGGATAATATAGAAAATTCTTTTTTGATTAGGTTAAAGCAGGGGATTTTTGATTCAGTGGCAGAAGCTGTATTTATGACTCATAGGGGTGAAGAGGATGGTTTGTCGAAAATGTATAAAAAAATAGAAAAGGGGAATATAAAATGGTTAACACTATATAATTCTGGAGAAAATATCCTGGAGAGTTCAGAGATATCAGATGACGTAAAAATCCTTATTAATGAGGATCTATCAAAGGGTTTTATTGTTGTTACCCCAGAAAAAGCAGTCACAATTGATGGAAACCCTGTTATAAAATGGTGGAGAATTCATCCTGAAACAGGAGAAACACTGCTCATAGGAAATTATGGCTGGGGACAGGCAATGACCTCATATGTTGAACAGGTTGAAATCGTAATGCAATTAAAAGGCTGGATTGAAACAGCAATTGATATATTGAAATGTGCAGAAATGACAGCTATTCAGACATTAGGAGCTGGACCTGACAATTATACCTTTTTGGACTGCATCGCCAAATTAGTTTGTAATCAGTTATATTCACAATATGAAGATTATTTAGAGCTTGAAACGAATTGGACAAATTTTATTCTAAAACAGCTTGCCTCCTATCTTGCAGGAGAATTTTGTGAGCTTTTTATTGATGATACATTTAATCCAGATTAGTGGGCATTGTTAAATCAAATAAGGAGATTTTTTATGGGAATAAAAAAGATTTTTAAAGATGGTGTAAGTGAAATCAAAAGAAAAGCAGCGTTTCATCGAGCAAAAAGGAATCTTAAGGAAAAAGAGAATATTAAAAATGAGAAATTGCGGCTTTTGGGGAAAAAGGCCTGGGAGTCAAAATTGGATTTGAAAAATTTTCCTGACCTTTATGAATTACTATCTAAGA
>JAUWNL010000039.1 GCA_030612665.1 archaeon | reverse complement strand
AAAATTGGCTTTTTTTATAAGAGGTAAACCATTAAATTCAGATAAATTGAATAATGAACTCAACGCAAAGCCAAAAACTTCATTTCCAGAGGGGATTGAAAAAGCAATCAAATGGTATAAAAAAATGAATTGGTTATAATTTTAGACTTTAGCCCAAACATCTAATGTAAATCATCATATTCAAGTTGACAAAAATCTATAATATTAGTAAAGTATGAAATCTAACGAGGAGATATCTGATGAACAATAAATTAAAAAAGGAAGCGATTATCCAATTTTCAGGTGGAATTGATTCATTATACACTGCATACCTTCTTGGTCAAAAATACGACAAAATACATCTTTTAACCTTTTATAAAGGCTACCTTCATTTTGGCTTAAATTTCAGTAAGCCAAACATAGATAATCTAAAAAAAATATTGGGCAATGAAAAAGTGGTTTTTAAAGTAAAAGACATGAAATATCTTTTCAAAAAAATGTCAATTAAAAATTTTTCTAAAAATTCAAAAAAGTATGGAAATGAAACTTCTTGGTGTGTTCCATGCAGAACATCCATGGCAATAATGAGCATAATATATGCTCTTGAAAATAATATCCCTGACTATACAGATGGGGCAAACTGGGAACAAGCACCAGACCAGGAGAATTTACTTGTTACTGCTGATAATTATCCCGGTTACCTTAAATTGATAAAAGAATTTTCCAATTCATATGAAGTAAACTATTTTTCACCTGTTTATAAATTGAATACAAGAGAGGAAAGAAGAAAACTCCTTTTAGAACTCGGCTTTAAGATAGACTGGAACAGCCTGGATGTTTATAAACCAAAATCATTAACAAATGTATTTAATAGAGATTTTTACAAAAGATACCAGCCAATGTGTATTTCAGGTTGGCTTATTCATTGGAAAAGAAACTTTTTTGACAAAAAAGTACAAACATCTGAAGAGCAAGTATTGGAATTTATTAAACCTAAATTAGATTTATATGGGAAAGATTATATTGAGACATATTTTAAAGATAGAGGTAAAGATCTAAAAGATATCTTAAATAAAAGAAATCAATGCAAATGAAGAAAAAGCTGAAAATATTCTTAAATTCAAAAACAAAGATATTCTTAAATAAGGCAATAGATCTTGTCAATAAAACAAACTATTGAAATAATATATTGACTATAATAAAATAACATTATGAATGATTTCAAAAAAGAAAATATGGGTGAACAGAAAAAGCTATTAGAAAAAAATAACGGGCCTTCTAAAAAATATAAAAATTTATTTCTTGGCGAAGTTTCTCTATTATATTTTTTGAAATACGAACTGATTATAACTCTATTCTCTTCAATTTCAGGAGCTTTAGGGTTCGCTCTCAGAAAAATATTTTTTCCAAAATTATTTAAAAAAACTGGCAGAGGAGTGGTATTCGGGAAAAATATGACAATAAGACATCCAAAAAAGATCGAAATAGGAGACAATGTTGTTTTTGATGACAACACTGTTATTGATGCAAAGGGTGATAACAATAAAGGAATAAAAATTGGAAATAATGTTGTAATAGGAAGAAATACAATAATAAGCTGCAAAGGAGGTGATATTGAAATCGGAAGCTTTTCAAACATTGGGCCAAACAATTATTTGATTTCTGAAAGTTTATTAAAAATTGGTAAATATGTTCTTATCTCAGGACAAACATTTATAGTTGCAGGAGGAAACCATAGCTTTGAAAAAAGAGATATCCCCATCTGGCTCCAACCATCAGTATCAAAAGGTGGGATAATAATTGAAGATGACATCTGGATCGGTGCTTGTTCAACAATACTGGATGGAGTTAAAATTGGAAAGGGTTCCATTATAGGTGCTGCAACTTTAGTTCATAAAAAAATTCGTCCATACTCAATAGCACTTGGCGTTCCTGCTCAGGTTATAAAAAAGAGATAACAAATGAAATCCTGGCAAGAAAAACTTTTCAAAATAAGTCTTATGAAAAAAGACAAAGTACGAATCATTTCAAAACTTATAGATTTTTCAAATAAAGAAGTATTTGATCTGGGATGTAAAGGAGGCGTTGTCTCA
>JAUWNL010000030.1 GCA_030612665.1 archaeon | reverse complement strand
TGAAATAAAAAAATCTTGCAATAAAATTGGTCTTGCAGAAACATGCACAATTGAACAAATTCCAAAAGAAAGAGACATAAGTGAACAAATAGGAATAACATTAACAGAAGTTTCAACAATCGAAGAAGCTATGAAATATTTCTTTTGACTAATCAAGACTACTACTTTCTTGCTAAAATATATAATGGTGCTAACTTTTCTTCATATATGGTTCCACTAAGTTGGTCTGAGGGGGCAGGAACCCTAACTTTTTCAATTTTAAGTTCTAGCAAGCTCCATCCACCATTTAATAGTAATTTATTAGCTTCTTCATCGCTTCGACATTCTTTAATTTCTTTAATATTTTTAAAATTCATTTTAATATAATTGAAAATCATCCCTTATAAACTTTATGGAACAAGTTCTAAAATAAGTTTTTCGTTTTCAACTTTATATCTTCTAATTGGTAAAGATATTGGAATTAATTTAAAATATGCTTTATCTTTTGCATAAGCTTTAATCTCAATACTGTTTTCAAGTTTTCTTAAGATTATATCCTTAATTGAATTAATCCCAGGTAAATCAATTTCATAAACAATCCTGTCAGTCAACCTTCTAACTTTAGTCTGTGGCTCAGCCTTCGGCAACTTTGCAAATTTTGCAGCCTTAGACTTAGTCATTTTTCCAATAATATTGTCCCTGCTTTCCCTGCTTTCCCTATTCTCTTCGACATCGACATTTTCTCCAATTCCCTGAAAACCAGAACCTGGAGTCATTACTCTCATTTTTCCTATCTTCCCTTGTTTTCCAATCTCTCTAAATCTAACAACAGGCTCCTTGCCTCCCCCACTAATACTAATACTTATGCCAGAAACAGGCACTCTCCTTAAATTCCTCTCATCAATCTTTATTTTCTCTTTATCAATACTTTTATCAAAAGTTTTTATCTGAGCATCAATCTGTTTTTCAAGTTGTTTAACTAGCTGACGAAAAGGAAACTTTACAAAAAAAGGCATCTTCATGGCTTTCTCAAATTCTTTCTGAAAGTCCTTAATTCCTTCCATTCCCTCTCCTCTTCCTTCCTCTTCTTCTCCTTTCTGCTTCGAAAAATAACCACAGTGAGGACAGAAATCAAATTTCTTTTCAATCTTCTTGCCACATCTCATACATTTAATCTTCTTATCTTTCTTTCTTCTAAACATGTTCTTGCTATACTATTTTGTCTTTTAAATTTTGTGATATGGGAAAATCCCTTATATGTTATTACTAAATCATAGCAACAAAACAAAAGATTTATAAATCTCAAGTAACTTAAAAAAATAGAAAAATAAAAAGGTAAAATAAAATAAATAAAATGCTAGAAAAAGAAGCCATAGAAAAGGGGATAGATATTGAAAGCTTCAAGGCTGAACAAGAAAAGTTAGCTAAATCTATCTCACTCGAAGATCCTTTTAATTTTGAAAATGCCACTAGATTTGCTGGCATAGATATTCAAGCAGATCCAGAAAAAAAAGAAATAATCGCTGCTATAGTAATTCTTGATGAAAATCTCGAAGCAGTTGAAGAAAAATATGTTCAAGACAGAATACACTTTCCCTACATTCCAGGATTCAGAGCTTATAGAGAATTGCCAGTCATGATCCAAGCTTTCAATAAATTACAAGAAATTCCTGATGTTATTTTTGTTCTTGGCCATGGTATCGCCCATTCTCGAGGTCTTGGAATTGCAAGCCACCTTGGTTTAATAATTGATAAACCAACAATAGGCATAGCAAAGAACATATTACATGAAGAAGAAAAAGAAAATGATATTATAATCAAAAATAAAGTTGTAGCAAAAAAACTGAAAACTCATAAAGCAAGCAATCCAATATTCATCTCACCAGGAAATAATATTTCTTTGGATACAGCAATAAAAGTAACACAAAGATGTGTTAGAGAGCCCCACAAGTTACCAGAACCTCTTGTCAAAGCAAAAAGATATCTAGACAAAATAAGAAAAGAATTCAAATAAAAATAAAGAAAAAAATAAAATTTATTTTTTGTTTCTCATAAACGAGTTTTATACATCACATTCACAGAAGTTCCTGAAGGAATTTTATATTCCATAAGACCATTAGTTTGTGGAATTGGACCAACAATCCCCACATTTTCTAGACTTGAAAGAGTAAAATACTCAATGACCTGAGCAGATCTAACCCCTATTTTCTTAAAGAGACCTTTAATCCTATCGTTGTTCATTCTTTTAAGTTTTGAAACAACCTGGGTAGCATCAAAAACAGGAACTAAAGGCTCTTCAGCATCTAGAACTCCAGTTCTTTCTAATTGCTTTGCTCCTTTCTTTGATAAACATCTACCAAATAATTTATTAGCCATTTTATACTACTACTTAGTAATGAAAAGAATATATAAATCTTTCTATATTAGTGCTACTTAAAAGTGATAAAATATTAAGAAAAAAGAGAAAAAGAACAATGCGCCAGCTGGGATTCGAACCCAGGTAACAACCTTGGGGGGGTTGTGTCTTACCACTGGACTACTGACGCCCAAATACATGAAATTGGAAATGTTTATAAATACTGACGATGCCGAATAAATGAGGCTAAGTAAAATGGAAACAACAAAAACAACAGGAAAAATATATAATTTTTTATCAGCCTATGTAGCACATATTCTAATCCCTTGTGGTAAAAAATATGAAGGAAAGAAAGATATGGGGAAACAAAATCCAGGTCATCCCTGTCTCAAAGATAACAAGAATTTCCCATTAGCTAAAAATATGATTGAGAAAACTATTGTCCCACAAATAACTGAAAAGGAAGATAACATACAAATAAGCGGATGTGAATGTAACGGAGTTCTAAATAAAAAACCATTTTTGGGTATTGAAGCAGAAAGATCTGGGAATGCAAGCATCTGTCGTATTAAACTTTATTGTGAAAAAGAAGAGCATTTAGATTTATTTTATAAAGCTGTAGACGGACTATATAAGGGACAGAATGGGGATAAATCATCAATAGTTTTTTATAAAATTAAGGATAAAGAAAAAATAATTTTAGATAAAGATATTACAAAAATTATAAAAACTTTTTCTGATAGGAAAAAATAAAATGACAATCAATATAAAACCCCAAGTAAATATAGAAAGAAGATTATTATATGATTTTAAAAAATTGGAAGACCCTGAAAGTCAAGAAGAAGCACGACTCAAAGTATATTTTGTTATTATTAATAATGATAATTATATTGACAAAATTTCAAGAAGGATAGATAAGGCTTATGCTTCTATTTTGAAAGAAAAAGAAATTGGAGGGGATATTCCTTGTACTAATATAAGATATTTTATTAAAGAAATTACTTTAAACCGAGCTGTCTTAGAGAATAGATTAATAAGAGAATTTATTTATAGAAAAACAGTAAAGAGAGATGAAGATCTTGCTATGCAGGGGGACATAGAAGAAGTAGAAGAATATGTCCAAAAATTAATGAAAAAAGAATTAAGACAAGCACTTAAGAGATACTAACAGATATTAAATAGAATCAAGAATTTCTTTAACTTTTTTATGTGATGTAGCTATTGTAGAATCATTCATTACCTGCTTTTGTTCCAGTTAATCCAATAACTAACATAAACGTTTTTAAACATCTCTAGTATTTAATTTTTATGACAGATAAAAAGAAATTTTATATAACAACTGCAATAGATTATGTAAATGCAAGACCTCATATTGGTCATGCTTTTGAAAAAGTTCTAGCTGATGCTATAGCAAGATGGAATAAACTTCTAGGCAAGAAAATCTGGCTCCTCACTGGAACAGATGAAAACGCCCAGAAGAATGCGCTGGCAGCTAAGAAAGCAGGAATAGACCCTCAGAAATTTGTAAATAAAAATTCTCAGATCTTTATTCAATTATGCAAGAAATTGAATGTAAATTATAATGATTTTATTAGAACAACAGAAAAAAGGCATGTCAAAACAGCCAAGGAAATATTCAAAAAAGTTGCTGATAAGGGTGAAATCTATAAAGGAAAGTATGAAGGTTATTATTGTACTGGCTGTGAGGCTTTTATTACTGAAAAAGATCTTGTTGATGGCAAATGTCCTGAACATAACAGAGAGCCTGAATGGATGTCTGAAGAAACTTATTTTTTCAAACTCAGTAAATATAAAAACCAACTTATAGAATTTATTCCTAAATACATTGTTCCAGAATCAAAAAAGAATGAAATACTTGCAAGACTTAAGTCAGATGAATTAAAGGATTTATGTGTTTCAAGAACAAATCTTGATTGGGGAATAGATTCACCAATTGATCCAGCATTCAAAATTTATGTTTGGTTTGATGCCCTCATAAATTACATAAGCGGAGCTGGAGGAAATTGGCCAGCAGATTTACATATTGTAGGTAAGGGGATTAATTGGTTTCATAGTGTTATTTGGCCAGCGATTTTAATGTCTGCGGAGTATGCTCTGCCAAAAAAACTTCTTGTCCACGGTTATCTCAACTTGTATGGACAAAAAATAAGTAAAAGTCTAGGAAATATTATTGATCCTCTCGAACTTGCTGAAAAATATTCTTCAGATACAATCCGTTATTCCTTGCTTAGATGCAATGTTTTTGAAGATTCAGATTATAGTGAACAAATCCTTATTGAAAGACATAACAATGAGCTTGCCAACAAACTTGGAAACCTCGTCAGCCGTGTCCAGGGCTTAGCATTAAAAAAAGATGGGAAAATCAAAAAAAGTGTGTCTAATAAAAATCTTTTCAACAAACTTGAAATAAAGAAAATAAAAAAATTAATGGGAAATTATGAAACAGATAAAACAATAAGTGAAATCTTCGCATTCATCGACAGTTGTAATGAATTTATCCAAGAAAAGAAACCATGGCAACTTGGCGGAAAAGAATTTGAGAAAGTAATATACTCGGCAGCAGATGCAATCCGTGTAATAGCAATCCTTTTGTGGCCTTTCATTCCAGACACAAGTGAAAGAATTGCCCATAGCCTTGGCTTCAAGATAAAACCTGGAAGTATAGAAGATTGTAAACCTGGCTTGCTAAAACCGATAAAAATTAAAAAGCAAGATATTCTTTTCAAAAAAAT
>JAUWNL010000013.1 GCA_030612665.1 archaeon | reverse complement strand
CAAGATACTGATGCAAACTCGCTGAATCCAAGAAGTTTTGTGATTAATGCTAAGACAAGGATTGCAAAAACCCCTGAAGAGGCAATGAGCGCAAGATCAAATTCTTTTATTTCAGAAAACTTTTTTGATACTTTTTTTGCTGTTACTGCTGTAACAAAAGTCATGATTGCTGTCCATTTAAGAAGACCATCACTAAGAACAACCAAAACAAGTGGAAGAACAATCCATGCAGGAAAATCCCAATTAAGATTATCTTGCCATCTTAACCAATATCGTCTGAATGACCAGAGTTTATATTTAATTTTACAACCAAGTTGATCTGCAACGATTTTTTGTGTGAGAATGAAAATGAATAATAAGACTGAAGACATGATTAAAGCATAGACAAAAGCGAGAATTGTAAATTCAGCAAATCCAATTACGAAAGTCATAATTAATACTGCAACAACAATACTCCAAAATTCCTCTTTTCTCATTTTTCTCTTTATTTTGTATGTAAATGTTTTATATAAGCTCTTCCCTGTTTTGTTATCTTATAAAAACCACATCTATCAACATGATATTCTTTAATTAAACCTTCTTCTACTAATTCACTACATGATTTTATTAAAGTTTTTCTCTTTAAATTTATATCCTGAATTAACAAGCTTAAACCAGCTGGAATTTTTCCATTAGGATTACAAATACTATAATATAAATCATAAAGTCTCTGTAATACTGTTTTTTTATTTTCCTCTTTTGAATATCCCATATTATATAATTATATTAAATTTTTCTACTTTTTAATTCTTTTTTAAGCCAGGCCTGCCATTCTTTGAAGACTCTTCTTCCTTTTGGAAAACCTATTTCTCTATGTACTTCATCACTTATTTCATGGAAAACATTATTTGCCTTGATGACAAAAGGTGCTTCAATGATGTTAGGATTTTTTGTTTTTATTGATGCTGTGACTAATTCTTGTTTTATTTTTGCTCGCAAAAGGATGTTATCCCAGACAGCATCCCAATTTCCTGCCCATCCTTTTACTTGTCCTGCAATACTTTTGAGCACTTCAGATTCTCCATTGATAAGGTCATCAGTTGCCTCTAGGTCATCTTTATCTACATCATAATTCAGAAGTCTCATAAAACCTTTTTCAGTTAGGGGATCTATGGTCCAATGTTTTCTTACTTCAGTAATTTCAAGAACTCTTCGCCATCTATGAAGTCCATCAGGACTTTTTATTGGATTACATATAACAATTATATCTGTTGCCTTAAATGAAGTGATTGGAACTTTTAAATCATTGACGACCCTGTCGAAGACACCATAAGGACTTGCTCCATGAATTGTCCCTGCTACTACATTAGCTAAAGCTCCGACACGCATTGCTTCATACAAAGCCAAGGCCTCGGTTGATCGAACTTCACCGACGATAAGACAAGAGTCTCCAAGTCTCAAACTAGTTCTAATTCCTTCATCTGCTCCAAGCTCTGGAGATTCTTTCATGAGTGCCTCGCGAACTTTCATTCTAAGGATGTCATAATTAAGATTTCTTAATGAGGCTACCGGGAGTTCCATTGTTCCTTCAATTGTGATGATTCTATACTTTTGCATAATTTCAACCATGCATGCCCCAAGCAAAGATGTTTTTCCTGAGCTTCTTGTTCCAGCAATAATTAATGTTCGGCCTCCGTCAATAAGAAAGGAGAGAAGGCCAGCTGCTATAGGACTTATCATTTTATTTTTTATGAATAAAGGCAAGGTCCATGGTTTTTCTCTGTGTCTTCTAATTGCATAAGCAACCCCTCTAGGACTTAGTGGCTGTTGGATAATTGCTACTCTTGCTCTTGCATTTCCTACAATGAGTTCTGTATCAAGAACAGGATTTGCCTCGTCAAGAGGTCTGCCTGAAATCATTCTAAACTTAGCTGCCCAAGATTCTGCATCTTCATGGCTTGGCATAATATTTGTGGTGCATTCCTCAAATTCTTGATGGCGTATGAAAACACGGACAGAACCTATTGGTGCATTGAGAATTATATCTTGAATATTTTCATCCTGAAGAAGAACTTCAATAAGACCAAAACCTATTGTATGTCTTACAAGAATTCTTGCTAGTTTGTTTAATTGTCTATAACTTAGTTTTACTTTTCTTGTTCCAGCAAGTTCTTGAAGCAAGTCTCTAGAAATATTGAAAAAAACCTGTCTAATTCTAGCAGGATCTGTAAATTCTTCTGCTCTTGGTTTATGTTCTAAAAGAACATTTCTTGCAAGATTCACGAGTCCTTGATGTTCCTCACTCAGAACAAATTCTGGAGGAGTAAGATGATAAAGATACCTAATTTGATGAGGAAGTTTTATTATTGTTACGTTGCTTTTGTCATGTAAAGGCCCAATTTCATATTCATCAATAATTTCTGCATCAGGAGGAATTGTTGCCATTAATCTTGTAAAAGTAAAATTAGGAATTGTATCTGGCCTGAAGATTTCTTCATAAAATATTCTATCGCCAAGATTGTAACTTTCTAGTCTTGTTGCTACATTTTTAATTAGTCTTGTTTTTTCAAGAAGAGTGATTATTTTTGTTAAGAGACGAGTATATCTTGCTTCGCAAGTTATGTATTGGCTTGGAAGTTTTTTCGCATTTATTTTTTCTTCATGTAACAATCTTCTTGTTTCTACATAACAACCTATTGGATCTTGTTTCAATAAAGTCAGAATAAGATATTGCATTGCTTCGTAGCGTTGGGGTAGAAAAATAGAGCAGTTGCCTGGAGCTAGAGTATTAACACTAAGAACTTTTTCTTGTTTAATGAATTGATTGTAAAGTTGAGCTATTTCCATTAACATTGTAACCTGGGAAAGATTGTAAGAATAATTTCTTTGCTGAACAAGAACAATCCGAGAAATATGGGGGGCTTCAACAAGATAATCAATAACTCTTGACATTGTAAATGGCGAGGAAGCTATGTCTGGAATAGCAGGAGCCCCTAGATAATTTATATACATTACATCCTGGCTAGCCTCCCTGATTATCTCATAAGCATAGAGCTTCGTGTCTCTTTTAAAAATCATTTTAATACAAATTAAAAATGCCTTTGATATTTTTAATTGTTACGCTTACAAAAATATTTAAATTGAATATGTCTTTTTAAGAATATAAAAGAAGTAGATTTGAAAATAGATAAAATGGCAGATCCTTATAATGTTAATGCAATTTCAGCATTACTCGCAGAGTTTAGTACAAGATTAAATGATATGGAAGAAAGACAAAGACTGTTGAAAGAAAGAGTTCTTATGCTTTCTAGGACATTGTTAAAGCAAGGAGAGAAATCAAATAAAGAAATGTCTCTTCTTAAAGAGGATATGAAACTGATTATAGAGAACATGGATAAAATTAAAGATGCTATTCATCATATTATAAATGAAAGTTCTGAATTTGCTCGCAAGGAGGAGTTACGTGTTGTTGAAAAATATATGAAATTATGGGAACCATTAAATTATGCTCGAATCGAGGATGTTAGAGATATGATAAATAAAGCAATGAAAAAAAGGAAATAAATATAATAAAATAATAAAATGGCAAGGAGAGGAGAAGAAAAAAGACCAATAAGAAGAGAACCAACATATATTCCAATAAAAGAAATTGTTACTCTTGCTAGACAAGGTTATAATGATTCAACTATTATCAGAGAACTGAGGGAGAAAGGATATACTCCAAGGCAGATTAATGATGCTTTTAATCAGGCAAAGATAAAAGCTGCTGCTGGAGATGAAGAAGGGGAACAAATGGAACCTTCAATAATGACTACTGGAACTCCTGCTGGTGAAGAAGAGGAAATGGAGGAAGGGATGAAAGAAGAAATGATGGCTCCAGCTCCGGCTGATGCCGGAGGGGGTTATGGAACATCTACTGATGCTGATGCTGGACTTGGAGTTGGAGAACCAACTATGGAGGAGGGAGAAGGCTTTTCTTATCCTCAAGCTGTTCAGTATCCTACTTATGAATCCAGACCAAGCACTGAGGTGATTGAGGAAATTGCTGAGGAAATTATAAATGAGAAATGGCGCGACTTTAAAGTTAAGGCAGGAGATTTTGGCATGTTGCGGAAATTCTTTGAACAAAAATTAAAAAGTCTTTCTCTTCGCACAAAGAAAATGGAAACAAGTGTTGATAAGATTAATGATTCTGTAATGGAAAGTATCAGAGAGTATAATGTTGAATTAAAAAACCTTCGAGCCCAGGTTCATGCTCTTGAAATGGCCTTCTCAAAGATTCTTGAACCTCTTGTGACAAATATAAGAAAGTTAGAAGAAGGAGTAGCTGAAAAAGAACTTGTAAGACTAAAGAAAAAAGAAGTTGAAGAAGATTTGCTTGAGTCAAGATTAATTGGAAAGAGGAAAGTGGGGACAAGGAAAATTAAGAAAAGAAGAAGGAAATAATTAAACGAAATGATTTTTTAGAATTCTATCTAGGTCTTCTTCAACCTTTTCTTTTGGAACAAAAACTGATCCTTCGTGATGATAAGTTATTTTATTCAAAAGATCTTTCTTATATTTTAATACTCTTTTGATTTGCTTTGACATATCAAAATTTTCACGAATAATTCTATCCCAATAATTTTCATCACGATTTGTATGTATACTACGGGGTGAATCTAAGAAAGTATTTACATAAAGATGAAATTTTTCTCTATAATGCCATTTTGGTAAAAATGTAACCATGTTAAGAAAAGGAAATCCTTGATGAGGTTTATGATTAAATATTTCTTCATAAAATGTAAGAATTAAATCTTTAATTTCTGCTAAAGATTCTTCTCTTTCCCAATTAAAATCTCTAGATTTTAATGCTTTTTCTTTAACATAAAAATCAAAACGATCTTTTGAGATATAAATTAAAGGAATTTTATCTCCCATGCTAATTTGATGACAGGATTTTATTTAAACATTTATCTATCTAGAAATATATTTTATAATAATTATTTACTTTTTCTAGTGATTAGCCATGAGGCAAATAATGTAACAGCTATCAAGATTATTACTCCAAATATTTGTGGCCGTAGAATAAATTCTTTTGGTCCTGATAGGTATTGATTAATTGCATCAGCAAAAACATAGACTGCTGAGCCGACAAAAATTGCTAGTAGTATCAATACAATTATCCAGGCTACTCCAGGCTTAATAAAATCTTCAACCTTGCCTTGCATTAGACCTACAAGAATAAGAATAAATAACAATGAAACAATGAAAGCCACAAACCAAGGGGTAACTATCCTCACATATTCAACAGCATTTGCTGATACAAGAAAGAAAATAGCTATACAAAAACTAGTGAAAATATGGACGAACTTGTTTTCTCCAAGAACTTTTGTCTTACTAAGGAGAGCATAAACTACCACGAAAACGAGGAGAAAACCAAATACTGGAATTATTGATGCTAATCCTGAAAAGTCAACCACCATTTTAACATGACCTGATTATAATATAATTTATTTATAATATAATCTATTTAATTTTTAATTATCTTGACCTCTTCCTAATAATCTATCCATGAATGCTCTTTCTTTATTTTTATCTTTTTTGCCACCACTAGCAATAATTACTGCAGCTATTGCCCCAACTACAAAAAGTAAAGGAAGTAACCAGTAAATATTACTTGAAAGCCACCAATGAAAATCTTGGCCAAGAAATTCTATTCCATAGTCAGTTGTTGCTCTACTTAATACCCAAACTAGGAGAATGGCTCCTCCAAAACCAAGAATCCATTTTTGACTCTTCTCTTGCTTTTGCATGAATAATCCCATTAAGATGATTGCTGCAAGGAGAATTGCTATTGCAATTCCAGTGTAGGAAAAAAGGTACATGAAAAATGATGAAATGTAAAGATTTGAAACAGCGAAAAATGCTAGAACCATTGAGATTATTACATTTACTGCTTTATTTTCCCCAAGAACTTTTATTTTGTCAAGAATAGCATAAACTACAGCAAAAATAAGTAGCAGAGGAAGAATAACATCAAAGAACCCGATTTGTTGCCAATGCATAATTATCTCTCTAAATCCAGTCCATCCCCATCCATAATAACCAAATCCATCCATTTTCCTCTTTTACTATCTCTTTAGTTTATTAGTTTACCTTTTACCTCTTTTTATTAGTTTGAGTAGTTATTAGTTTGAATTATTTTGATTACTTTATAGTTTACTAGGGTCCTGATGCTTTTCCTTTTGTGCTTAGTATTGCTGCTCCTGCCCCAATCAAAAGGGCAAAGATAATTATGTAATTTATTGCTTCTTCACTTAGTGTAGGAAGTTTAACTCCAGTAGCCCATATGATTGTTGCACCTAATGCAATAGTAAGAACAATGCCTGTAGCAATTCTCATTCCCTTGTTTTCATGTACTTTGAGACCAACAAAACCAAAAATAAGCATAAAACATAATAAAATTATAAGGATTATTGCAATTATTGGGATAATATTTAGGGTCACTCCAACTACTGCAGGAACCCCAACAAAAATAAATCCAACTATAAATGAAACTATGATGTCAATAGATTTATTATCCCCCAAAATCTTTGTTTTCTGTAGAATAGCATATATTATCACAAAAATTAATATAAATGGAAGTATTACCTGTGTAAAAAAAGGATCTGTAAACAAACTTGGTATAGCCATTTTATTTATGTTTGATTATGTAATTCTGTATTGATTATGAAAAGCTAATTATTTTTATATTGTCCTTATGCAAATAATTAAATTTCGAGGTCTTCTTTTAATTCCTCTTTTACTGGCACTGCGTTCTTACTTATTATCACTACATCTCCAATAGCTTTTATGAATTGATGTGGTACTATCAATCCCCTGGCCCCACCAAGGTAAGCTAGTAAAGCAGAGTCTCTTGAAATTTTAATACGCCATCCGTCAACTTTATTGTCCATTAAGTTAGCTTCCTCTATCTCTCCAAAATAATCTCCTGCATCTGTAAAGACTTTAAGACCCAATACATCACTTATCTTCAAAATTTTTAACATTTTTCTTCTTTTGTAGATTATTTATTATAAATTATTATAAATGGTAAATATCAAACAGCTTTATATACTTTTTGATTGTTTTTTATATATTCTATATCGATAGACAACAAAAGGTTTTTATAAATAATAATCGTGATTTAATTGAAAAAGAAAAGGAAGAAGAAAGCAAAAAAGAAAAAAAGCAAAAAAGAGAAAGAAAAAGAAGAAAAAAGAAAGAAAAATCAAAAAAGAGGTAAATTATGAATAATGGTAAAAAAGTCTAGAGAATCTAAAAAATCTAGAGAAACTAGGAAAACTTCTGAAGAGATCCTTTCTAAATTTGGAGCGAGGATTGAAAGAGCCATAAGAACTGAAAGTAGTTGGAAGGGCGCTGGAGAAGATTATTCTGCTGAGTATCTTAAATTTAAAAAAGAGGCTCTAAGGACTTATTCTGGTTATGAAAAAGCTTGTAAAAGACTTGGAGCTATTATAAAATTAAAACTTGGTGAAAAAGCTGAAGAAAAAGTTGCTAAGGCATTAGCAACAGCACACCTTGAAATTGAACCAAGAGAAGCTTCAGGACTTGCTCTTTTTGCCTTACTTTTTTCTTTTATAATTACTATAATGCTTTCTGCTTCAATTTATCTTATCACCAATACTTTTCCTTTGTTAATATTCTTTCTTTTGATTTTTGTTTCATTTTTTTTATATTATTATTTAAATGGCATGCCTCAAAGAATTGAGCAGAGATGGAGACTTAAAGCCTCAAGCCAGATGGTTCCATGTATTCTTTATATTGTTATTTATATGAGGCATACCTCAAATCTTGAAAGGGCAGTTAGATTTGCAAGCCAACATCTTCAACCACCTCTTTCTTTGGATTTGAAAAAAGTTTTCTGGGATGTTGAGACAGGCCATTATAGTACTATCAAAGAATCACTTGATGCTTATCTTGAAACTTGGCGTGAATATAATTTGGAGTTTGTTGAAGCTCTCCATTTAATTGAAAGTTCTTTATATGAACCAGCTGAATCAAGAAGACTACAGATTCTTGAAAAGTCTCTTGAGGTAATGTTAGACGGTATTTATGAAAAAATGTTGCATTATACTCACGATATAAGAGCTCCAATTACAAATATCTATATGTTGGGGATTGTTTTGCCTACTCTTGGACTTGCTTTATTGCCTCTTGCTTCGACCCTACTTCAAGGAGCAATTAATTGGGTTCATGTAATGTTGCTTTTTAATATTATTATTCCTTTCTTTGTTTTTTATATGACGAGCCAGATTCTCGTGAAGAGGCCAGGAGGTTTTGGTGAGACTCATCTTCTTGAAAGAAATCCGGATTATGCTAATTTTAAAGACAAGAGGCATTATGTCAAGGCATTTATGATTGTTTTGCCTTTGTTTATCCTTGGAATCTTGCCTTTGCTTGTTCCTAGTTTAGGTTCTTATATGGGTATTCAAGATATAACTTTTGGAGAATTAGGAAGTCCTTTTCTTCAAGAGCAATATATTTTCGGATTTATAGATTCTGATGCAGGACTTGTTGGTCCTTTTGGACTTGTTTCCTTGCTCTTAAGTTTATTTATCCCATTGAGTATTGCCTTGTTTTTTTCACTTGCTTATAAATTTAAAACCCAAAAATTAATTGATTCAAGGAAAACAACAACTAAACTTGAAAAACAATTTTCAAGCAGTTTGTTCCAACTTGGAAATAGATTAGGAGATAATGTCCCTGCTGAAATGGCTTTTGGTCGTGTGGCTCAGTCTCTTCGAGGAACTCCGACAGCTGGTTTCTTTTCAATTGTTAATGCAAATATCCAACAAGCAGGTATGAGTGTAAGAGAAGCAATTTTTAACAAAAGCAGAGGAGCAATTAATTATTATCCTAGTGATCTTATAAGAACAAGTATGGAAATTCTTATTGAGTCTGTAAAAAAAGGTCTCCAGGTTGGAGCAAGAGCATTAATGTCTATCTCACAATATGTTAAAAATATTCATAAAGTCAATGAAAGATTAAAAGACTTGTTGGCAGATATTATTTCTGAGATGAAAAGTAACATGTCTTTTCTTGCTCCTCTTCTTTCAGCAATTGTTGTTGGTCTGTCATCTATGATAACTCTTATCCTAGGAAAGCTTGAATATATGATAAATATAAATCCTGCAGCAGGACAACAGTCTTTTGGGGGGATTGGGAGCGTAGGGATGATAACTCAGATGTTTGATGTTACAAAAATGATTCCACCTTATTGGTTACAAGTTATTATTGGAATTTATCTTATTGAAATAATATTCATCCTTACATCAACTCTTGTAACTATTGAATCTGGAGCTGACAAGTTGACAGATAAGGCAGAAAAAAGTAAATTACTTTCAAGGGCAATGGGTCTTTATTTCATTACAGCTCTTATAGCAATACTCGCGCTCGCAGGACTTGCTGCTGTAGCAATAGGAAATATGGGGGGCTTAGGATAAATAAGATAAACGAAATAAGTAGGATAATATTTATTGTTTCATTCTTTTTATTCTTTATTCTTTTTAGTTAATTTTATTAATCCTTTTCTTGTTATTATTATATGGAGAAAAAGAGGAATAAACGAGGAGCTATTGCTTGGGATACTATTGGTTATGCTATTTTAGCTTTAGTTGTTTTAGCTATTGTTTTTGTTGGGATTTTTATTTTACAGGGAAAAGGAGCTGAATTATTAGCTTCAATAAAAGATATTTTTAGGACTGGGAGAGCATGATAAGATGAAATTAACAGATACTTTGATAACAGCTACCATAGTTTTGTTTGTAGTTGTTATTGGAATAATGTTTTTTACTGGAGCATTTAATCCTATCCTTGATATTTTCCAAGCCAAAGGAATTACTTTTGAACAAGAAAAAGAATATGAAAATAATTTTGAAAAAATTCTTGAGAATATTGAAAATTGTAAAAATAATGTAAAAGGTAATTGTATTTGCGAGGTTTTTCCTAATTTTCCAGGGACTTTCAAAGGAAAATTATCTTTTGTTTCTAGAGGAAATGGTGTGGATATGAAATTAGAGATTGGAGGCAAGGAATATTATTCTTCAACTTTAGAGAATACATATATTATTTCCTTTTTACTTGAGGAACAGACTAATTTTGAAAATATTGTTGCTTATGATAAAGATGTTTATGCTGAAAAATGGATAGATTTCACTAAAAACCCTCCCAGATTAGGCAACCAGGGTCTTGGAAAAACTTTACTTATTGGGACTAGTGAGCCAAATGTTGTGAGTGGAATGGTCTTTAAAGATAGTATAGGAATATTATATTTGATTCTTTCCACGAAAAAACCTGAATCTGTTGGTTTTTTAGTAGGAGATTTACCTAAATGTTTTGAATCATAAAATAAGAAACTTTAAAAATATCTAATGTCTTAAATTTGTAGAAAAGAGGTAAAATGAGATTAAGAAAGAATAAAAAAGCTGTTGAATTGAATGTAAATACTATAATAATAGTTATTCTTGCAGTTCTTGTTTTGGTTGTATTATTCTTGTCATTTACTGGTGGAATGACTAAGATGTGGGAACAGATAAGTAGTCTTTGGCGACCAAGTAAGGAAATAGAGGTTTCAAATGCAGTATCAACTTGTAATTTGTATTTAGGATTGCCTATTAAGACATCCTTCTGTTGTTCAAGACAGAATATACAAAATTATGGAGAAATTACTTGCAAAGACTTGGGAATAGCATTGAACTGGGAAGGGTTTGATGATCCAGTGAAGGCACAAGAATTTTGTTTAGATTATGAGTGTCCTGGAACAGAAGAGTAATAAGATAAAAGATAACAAGATGAAGATGAGAAACAAGAATGCAGCCCTATCAATTGAAACTATTGTTATTATTATTCTTGCAGTTCTTGTTTTATTAGTTGTTATATTTATTTTTAGTTCTACTATGAGACAGTTATTTACAGGAATTTTTGATAAAGTCAAAAGTGTTCTTGGATTATGGGAAGCATCAGGAATCGAGTAAATAAGAAAGTAAACAAGAATATAATTATAAGAACATAAAAAGTAAATTTATATATTCTTTTTTCTTTAGTTTTTTATGATTAATAATAAAAGAGGCATACAATTAATGGGAAGGACTATCATAGAAATTTTAATTGCTATTGTAGTTGTTATGTTGCTCTTTTATGCAGGCTATACTATCTTTCAGATTTATTTTGGTGATCAAAAAGAAGAACAAGCATCAGGCGAGCTTGGAGAAATAATTAGTCTTCTTGAAGAAATGGAAGTTGGAGAAGAAAGAAGTGAGGCGATTCTTACACCTAAAGATTGGCATTTTGTTTCTTTTGATGAGAATGCTAATTTTGTAGAAGAATTTGAAAAACCATATATTATGCAGGGGCAAATTTGTTTATGTATTTGCAAGGACAAGAAATGTGAGATTTGCCAGCCAATTGATAAACCTGCTAAAATGAATAATGCCTTATTTACAATAAAAATCCCGAAAGATGTCAATATAATTAATTTAAATGATTTTTATGATTTTAAAGAGGTTTAAATTTAAATGGAATTTGAGAGGATAATTAAAATTTTAATTTCTATTGCAATAGTTATTGTTGTTGCAGGGGGAATTTTATATATGTTAAGATTATATGGAGTTTTATAAAACAAAAAATGAAAAATAAAAAAGGAGATTTGGCATTTAAGATAATTATTTCATTAGTTATTCTTCTTGTAACTGGAATAATTGTTTTTTTCTTTATAAGTATGATGCCTTTTAAAGAGACTGTTGACAAAGAAGCTTGTCATCAGAGTGTTGTGCTTAGAAGTCAACAAATAGTTGTATTAAAACCTGGACAAACTCTCGGCATTCCTCTTAGGTGTAAAACTGAAGAAATTATTATAGATTCAAGTGATGAAAAAGAAATAAAAAAAGAAATTGCAAATGCATTATATGATTGTTGGTGGATGTTAGGAGAAGGAGAAATGAATTTTTTTGGCAGGGGGTGGACAAAAGATACTTATTGTGTTTTATGTTCAACTATTGAATTTAGTGAAACAACACAAGGAAAGATAAAAGAAATCCATGGAATTGATAATTATTTAATTGAGACCAATATCCCTGGCCAAGATTTTTCTTATGCTCAATTTTTAACAACAAATGAAGCTCCACAAATAACTAAAGAACAAGAATCTGTTCTTGATACTAGTAAGAAATATGCTGTAAGTTATGCAATGATTGAGAGAAGTGCTGCTACTGGAAGGGTTACAGGAATAGCAGCAGGAGCAGTTGGTGTTTTTGTGGGATTTAAGATTGGAGGGGGAGTAAAGGCGGCTGCGGTGCTGGGCTCATTATTTGCAGGGGGAGGCAATTGGGTAACAAATCAAATTCAAAATTTAGTTGAAGGAACAAGTGTTGATTATTATGTTGCTCTTGATCTGATTCCTTTGGAGGCTCAAGCATTAAAAGATTTTGGATGTACAAGTATTGAAAGTATTCCTTGAAATAAATAAAAGTTAAAAATGAATAATAAAAGAGGGATAGAAAATTTATATGAAAAGATATTCACAATTATTATTCTTTTGTTTATTTTTGCAACCTTGCTTTATTTTATAAATCAACAATCAAGTGGAAAGCTTACGGAAAAACAGGTTCTTGCTAAAGAAATTTGTTTAAATACATTATCTGCTAAATCTGGAACAAATATTATTATTGAACATTCTTCTGAGCTTGTTATACTAAAACAAGATAATGGGATTTTTATTAATGATAAACAAGGAATTATTGCAAAAGGTTATTTTTATGATTGCTATGGTAATTTTGAAATAAATTCTCTTGAAGATGGAAAGAGTGAGATTATAATAAAATGAAAATAATAAATAAATTGAATAAAAGGGGGAATATTGGAACAGGAATTATATGGCTTTATAAGATTTTCATGCTTGTTATAGTAATTGGAGGAATAGTTGCAGTTGTTTTTGTCCATTATTCAGAACAATATGATATTCGCGAAGTTGAAGCAAGTCTTTTAGCTGGAAAGATTATTGAATGTTTTTCAGAGCAAGGTAAAATAAATTCAGCAGATTTTTTACAAACGCAATTAGATTCTTGTTTAAGTTTTGACAAAGAAGAGATTTTTGTCAATGTTACATTAAAAAAGAAAAGCATTTCTTTTGGTAAGGAAGACTTGAGGGTTTATTGTGAATTAAAGGAACAGGAAACAAAAGGAGAGAATTTTCCTTCTTGTCTTAATGAAAATTATAATGTGATTATTGACAATATTCCAGAAAAAATAAATATTTTTATTGCAATCTTGAAAGTTGGGAAAAATGTATAATTTATTTAAAAACAAAAAAGGAAAAATTGGAGAAGCAATGCAAGAGATAGTTGGAACTTTCATAGTTGCTATGGTTATAATCTTTTTCTTTTTATCTTCTGTAATGTTTGGATTACCAAGTTTTAAAATCGAGAGAATTTCATCAGATATTAACGAACAAATCCAAGATCATTATTTTGTTCAATCAAAACTTTATGAAAAATTAGATTTTGATTATGGGGGCATTAATCATAAGATTGACGGGGCTGATTTAGTGAAAATTACAGAGATTAATGAAAATGCTAAGACTTTGCTTACAGCCCAAGGATTATCTCTTGATGTTTGGGAAGGATTTTATATTCCATTTGCTGATGATAAAATTTATGTTTCAAAAGAAAAAGAACAAAATGAATAAAATGAATAAAATGAGAATGAACAAAAGAGCAGGATTTTTTGCATTGCTCTTAATATTATTCACAATTATTTTGACTGGTTATGCGTTATATTCTTTTACTCTTTCAAAGAGTAATGTTGATGTTAGTTTAGATATTCCTGGAGAAATTGTTAGTTTTAGTCAGGATATAGACAAAGAAATTTTTTATGAACAACAAAGATTAGAACTTGTTAGTATTCAGGCTTTCCATGAAACCCTTCTTCAAGGAGCTATGAAAAGCCGCGAGGATTGTAAATTTACTGAAAATTATATTATTTTTAATGATGCTTGTGAGCCAACTGAAAATGAACTTGCTGAAGTTTTTATTGAAAAACTTGAGGAAAAAGAGGATGTTGGGGATTATAGTTTTTCTTTTTCAGAAAAAAATACTAAACTTGAGGCTCAAGCAAATGAAATAAAAAAAGAAGAACAATTTTCTGGGCCTTTTGCAACTTATAATATTGAGTATAATCTAGAAAGGGAATTTTCTGTTGATTTTTCTGAACAAGGAATAAGCTTTTCTAAGATAATCAATTTATATGATAAAGCAGTTCAATGTAAAGACAGCGAAAGTATTGAATTATGTGTTGATGTTGATGTTAAGGATTGGGAGCTTGAATTTAGGGAAGAAGGATATAAGTATTTTAATTTTAAAAGTAAAAGATATTATATTTATGATTCAAAGTTTGCTCCACTTGAATTTATTTTTGTTCTTGAATAGGATTATTCTTGAATAGATTTAAACAGATGTAATTCAAGATAAAAATATTTATAAGTAAGTTTTATTTTTATAGAGCATAATTATAAAAAAGTTAAGGAAAAAATGGTGATTAAAGCCACTTATGAACAACTTATTGATAGAATTGCTAAGTTAGCTGGGCTTAGTGTTGATGAAATTGAAAGACGTGTTGAAGCTAAAAGAGCTAAGCTTTCTAATCTCATAAGCAAGGAAGGGGCAGCCCAGGTCTTAGCTGCTGAACTTGGAATTAGTTTTGATAAACAAAAATATAAGATAAATGACTTATTGCTTGGAATGCGTAAAGTACAGGTTATTGGAAAAGTCCTTAATATTTTTCCTATCCGTACATATACTAGAAAAGGAACTGAGAGCAAAGTTGCTAATATAATTATTGCAGATGAAACTGGAAACATTAGAACTGTATTTTGGGATACTAATCATATTGCTAAGATTGAAAATGGAGAAATTAAGGTAGGGGTATGTGTTGAAATTAAAAAAGCAGATGTTAGGGGAATGGATAATAAAGAATTACATCTTGGTTCTATGTCTGAAATTGAATTGAGTGATAAAACTATTGAAAATGTTATCACCTCCCGACCATCTCCAGATGTCAAAAAGATTTCTGAGATTAGTTTAAATGAAAATGTGAGGGTTAAAGCAGCTGTTGTCCAGGTTTTTCAACCAAGGTTTTTCAATGTTTGTCCAGAATGTAATATGAAAGCAACTTTTGAGGAAGGAAAATATCTATGTGCTAAGCATGGGAATGTTATACCTAAAGAGAGAATGTTGGTGAATATGGTTGTAGATGATGGTAGCGACAATATCCACGCCATTGGTTTTAATGAAATTGCTGAAAAAATTATTGGAAAAATAGAAGAAAACAAGGACCCGCAAAATTTCCTTATAAAGAAAAAGGAATTACTTGGCAAAGAATTCTTTTTTTCAGGACGTGCGAGAAAAAATATGCTTTTCAGTAGAAATGAGATTGTAGTGAATGATCTAGAGGAAGTTAATCCAGAAAATATTATCAAAGAGTTTGAAAAATAAGATTAAAATTAAAATTATTTCTTTATCTCTTCTTTATATCCTTTATAATATATAATAAAATTGAGTAATCTTTAAGAATATGCTCTCTTAGTTATATTCATGGCTAAGGAAAAGAAAAAAGAGTCTGAAGAGTTTAAACTTACTGATTTGCCTGGAATTGGTGCTACTACCGCATCAAAACTTGAATCAGGGGGATATGGAGATTTAATGAGTATTGCTGTTATGACTCCAAAGGATTT
Source organism: archaeon (assembly GCA_030612665.1). Classification (GTDB taxonomy): domain Archaea; phylum Nanobdellota; class Nanobdellia; order Pacearchaeales; family UBA284; genus JAUWNL01. The sequence goes on along the minus strand of JAUWNL010000013.1, from coordinate 2,005 downwards.
GAGTGCTATGGCAGACATAAGTGAAACTATTGCAAGAAAGGCAATAGCAGCAGCAAGAAAGATGCTAAGACTTGATTTTGAAGATGCTACCCAATATCTAAAGAAAAGACAAGAAGTATTAAAAATTACAACTGGGAGCCAGAATCTTAATAATTTATTGGGGGGAGGAATAGAAACTAGAGCAATAACAGAAACTTTTGGTGCTTTTGGTTCTGGAAAAAGTCAAATTGCTCATCAAATAGCAATCAATGTTCAATTACCACTTGAACAGGGAGGTGCAAATGCCAAGGCTGTATGGATTGATACAGAAGGAACTTTCAGGCCTGAGAGAATTAAACAAATGGCAGAAGCCCAGGGTCTTGATCCTGAAAAAACATTAAAAAATATTTTTGTTGCGAGAGCTTTCAACAGCGATCATCAAATATTGCTTGTTGATAGAGTTAAAGATTTAATCAAAAGAGGAGAGCCAATTAAACTTTTTATTATAGATTCAATGACAGCTCACTTCAGAGCTGAATTCACTGGAAGAGGAATGCTTGCAGATAGACAACAGCGTATAAACAGGCATCTCCACAGTTTGATGAGAATTGCAGAAGCAAATAATGTAGCAATTTATATGACAAACCAGGTTATGGCAAATCCTGCTGTAATGTTCGGAGATCCTACAACAGCAATAGGAGGACATATAGTTGGACATGCAAGCACATACAGGATTTATCTTAGAAGAGGAAGAAAAGGAAGCAGAGTGGCAAAAATGGTAGACTCGCCAAATCTTCCTGAAGCAGAATGTATTTTCTATTTAACAGAACAAGGAATAAGAGACGAGATAAAATAAAATGGCTGTGCAAAAAAGAGATATTTCAGATTTAATAAAAAAAGGAGCATATATAGAAACCATTGGACTTTCTAACGACAAAGAGAAATTAATTATTTATTTTGGAAAAGTTAAAGGAGTTTTTATAAATAAATTAGAAATTGAGGGATATAAATTTATCCCCAAAGGTCCAAGTTCTTCCTTTAAAATAAAAAAAGGACAATTTACAGGACGCGTCCATATTGATAATGGGGTGAAGTTTCTTTTTGAAAAATTGAATTATTCTTTCTTTGAAGGCAAAGTAAATGTTAAATCAGGGGTGAATCTCCTTGATAAAAAAACATTCGAGTTTTATGAATATCTTTTGAAATCAGATTTTTCAAATTTGTTATCAGATTATGCTCTTTCTACAACAACAGATAAAGAAAAAGAAATAATAAAATTAAAATTTAACAAAAAAATAACTAAAGCTCCCCCATTAGTAAAAAAAGCAATTGAAGAATACTTTAAAATATTCTAAAATAATTAATAATTTTCTTCTAAAACCAAGTTCCCTTGTTCATCATACAAATATAATGTGTCGTGGTCATTGTTCCAAATTGCGCAAGACTTTCCCCAATAAATTTCTGTTTGTGTATCTTGGCCTTGGCCTGTATAAAGAGTGAATTGTGAACCTGTTTCTGCAACAAAATTTTTGAAAGTATAAATGTGTCTTGCTTCATCTTTGATTTGCCATTCATTCATGTTTGTGTCTTGACAGGAATTTTTTATTGTGACATATTCATCATTGTTATTGCTATAATCACTTCCTTGAGCGTCGTAATGAAAATTAATAATTGAGAAACAATTTTCATAAGTGCTTTGTTTGAAAAGACATCCTGAGTTTACTTTTTCAAATTCTTCTCTGAATATTGTTTGATATTTTGTGTTTGTACCTACAATATACAACTTAACGAATCCTTCTTGAAGAAGCATTAAATTGATATGTCCACCATGATCTTCTGGATTTTTATTTTCCCAGAGAAAAATATATCTTAATTTACGATTATATTGGTCATAATCTTCTTTATCTCGCTCTAAGTAAACATATTTTCCCTGAACAAGTTCTTCAAGTCTTGTTTTTGCTTCATCAGAACACATTTCATAAGATTCTGGGGCATTTATGTTGAGAAGCCTGATTGATGTTCCATT
>JAUWNL010000012.1 GCA_030612665.1 archaeon | reverse complement strand
CACATTCAGGACATTTTTTGATATTTCCAAGAGGTCTAGTCATTTTAAAGATTTAACATTAAATTTATAAATTTATCCCCAAATACCTTTATAAAGCTTCCTATTTTTTAATATATAAATCTTTTGGTTAGATTTTTTCTGGATTTTTCTAATCTTTTTCTTTCTTTTACTCTATAAGTATTGCTTGGACTGTTGATTCTTGACTTGGTCTGTTTGTGATGCGAGCTTTGCCAAGTTCAGTTTCAATTATTGCTCCTTTAACAAGCACGTTCCTTCGTGCAAGAAATCTATTACTTGGAACTTCAAGAACATTAAGAATTTTAACTTTTTTTGTCTTTTTATCTTTTTTATTATGTACATTAACTAGATTAGCTGCAAGTAAAACTATCTTGCTATTTCCCCCCCTGGTTCGGAGCCTTCTTTTTTTTGTTTTTCCTAGAATAACTTCCCTAGGTTTTCCCTTTCTTTCAAAGAGCTTTTTCTTTTTGAATTTTCTCAATCTTGCGCCAGAAGCTTTTCTGCCATATTTGGTAACCATAAAAGATATTTGTAAATTCTCTATTTAAATCTTTTTATCTCTTTTATTTTTGTAGTGTCCGCTATTAATACGCTCTCGATGATTTAAGTTAGACATTTTAACTTTAAATTTTTTATTATTTTCTTGTTTTGTCAAGGAAAGCTTGATAAGGAGTTCTTAATTTTCCATTTGTCAAGCTCCTATGAGGTCTTTTATAATTATAATGCTTGACAGCTTTATCTAAACTCCCTAACTCATTCCAGAGCCTTTTTATCGTCCCTATAACCCTCTCACACTTACCATTCGCTTGTGGATGCTTTATTCTTGATTTTATATGTTGTATCCCATAACTTTTAACTACTTGCGTAAAATTGCTATCTCCGGTCTTGCAATTTTCACGTTCATTACTTACAAATTGTGTGCCATGATCAGTATGAACTTGTTTTGGCTTGCCATATTTTAAGCTTTGCTTGAAAACTTTTATTGTGTTGAAGGTAGTTGCTTGTTTAAAGCAATCATGTCCTGTTATGAAACGAGAAGCATCATCAATAAAAATGATGGCTTTCTTTCTTTTGAATTCAAACCAATCACTATGAACTAAACTTAAACTATGTCTTCTTTCATATCTTATCCATGTTCTTTTTTTCTTTTTTTTCTGTTCTTGCTTTGCAAATCCTTCTTCAAGCAGAATTCTATGAATTCTGTTATGATTGATATGTATGCCTTTCTCGTCGAGGATTTGCTCAATCATTGTTGCACCAACTATAAATTCTTTATAAGTTTGAATCACAAGCTTTCTTTCTTGTTCTGTTATTTCTCTTGGCTTTCTCCCAGGTTTGAGCAAGACAGGATCTTTACTGTCTTTGTATTTTTTGTAAACTCTCCTTACATGCTGTGGCGTTATGTTTTGTGTTCTTGCTATTGTCCAAGCACCAATTTCCCTCTTTCGCATTTTCTTGACAACCCATCTTATCTTCTTTTTATTAAGCTTTTTCATAAGCTTTTCTTGTTTTTTAGAGCTTATGTGTGTTACCGAGAGCACATTATTTCTGGATAACACAATCTCTTTTATTTTTTTTATTTTCTGGACAAAAGAAAACTTTAAAAACTAGGGATGAGGAATTATGTTATGGCAATAGAAAGACCCCTAGATTTATTGAATCAATCAAAGGGAAAAGAAATTTTAGTACACTTGAAAAACAATAAACAGATGGTTGGCACTTTGCTTGCTTTTGATATACATATTAATATTGTACTTGATAACGCAAAAGAAATGGTCGACGGAGAAGCAAAGAGAAACTTAGGAATTGCTTTTGTTCGAGGAGATACAATAATTTTTATTTCCCCCTCAACAGCTTCTGCTTAAGAGTTCTAAACTAAATTTTGATTAACTAATTTTTGAATTTCAAAATATTTTTATAGGTTTATTTGTTGAGTTTTCTATGCATGTATGCGGAGGTGCCGGAGTGGTCAAACGGGCTAGGCTTAGGACCTAGTGGCTTAGTGCCTACGCAGGTTCGAAACCTGTCCTCCGCATTAATAAAAAAGAAAAAAGTATGATTATGATTATTCTTATTATTGACTTAATTCATCTAATCTTGCTCTAATAAAGTAGATTCCTTCTTGAGTTGTTAGAGGTTTTAAAAAAGCAAAATAAGGTATGTTCGTCAATCCAGCATGGCCAATATAAACAAAAATATCGTTTTTGTCTAATATCCCTGGAGTTCCTTTATCTTCATAAAATATAACTTGGTGGTAACAAGGATATTGTTCAATAGGATATCCTTTAGTTAATAAGAAAAGATCTCCAACATGGACTCCCTCTGGAGTTGAGGTAATAGGAATTTCTATTTCATTTTCTGGATTACTTAATTCATAGAATTTTCCTTTAGTATAATTAAAATAATATGTTTCGTCGTTAATTCTCTTGTTCTTTGCCAGCAAATTTGCAGTTGTTCCATAGGATAATCTTGGCGCATCGATAATATTATCATCAATCATTTTATTTATTGAATCAACGACTATATCTGCACAATCCATTCCAATAAATTCTTTTTGTTGCCATTCATTTGCTGCCCAAAGCCAAACAATTCCTTTATGAGCTTCTATATATTCTATAAATAACATTTCATTGGATGTTGTTCCATATCTTGAAATATAATTTTCATGATCTGTTTTATAATTACTTCTTATACTTATTTTATGGACATCTGTTTTTATTCCCCCATTGTCAAAATCATATGCTACTGGTTCAATTATCAATTCTTTGACATTTACATTTGAATAAATCTCGTTGTAATCTCCTATTGTTGTTACTTCAGATGCTGGTCTTCCAAGAGAAGAAAAAGTTTCTCCCCCGTCAACAGTTATTTCTGCCCTAAATCTATAAGTTCCAAAATCATCCTCTAAATCAATACACCATTCATCATCTGTATCTAGAATTTCTAAATTTGAATATTGTATTGTATCTTTTCCTTGTGACCAAAAGGCTCTGGCATCAGCACTTCCTTCACCAATATTTTGATACCAATAATAATCTTCATCCTCTTGTCTAAGCAAACGGTCTTCGATTGTTGGGAAAGGCCCTGAAAATCCACCTTCCTTATGATCTCTCAATGCTTTTATTTTATACCATCTAATTTGCACACTATTTCCCAAAGAATTTATTTCCTGGTTATTTATTGTTACTTGTCCAGCTAAATCATTATTAAAATAATTATTATTTTGTTTTAGAATTGCACAGATTTTTGGAAATTCCTCATATGAAATTATCTTATTATCTGTCGTGTACTCTCCTTGGCTGTCTTGAGAGACTACGATTACATCTCCCCCAAACAAAATTTTATTTATTTCCTCTATTATTCTATCTACATACTCTTCAGTCGGGCTAATCTCTGTTGGCATTTTCAACTTATTTTGAATTACAAATGATTTTATTGTTTCTATTTTTGATTTTGCTTCTCTGAAAATAGCAAGATAACTTTCTAATTCTTCTGAAGAGGCTTCTTCAATATTTATTCCAATTAAATTTTGGCTATAAAAGTCTGAAAGATCATCCATCATGTTTTCTAATTTTTTTTCAGGAGTCAAACTGATACATTCAAATTCTCCAGACCTTATTTCTGTTATTTTTTCCCATTCACAATCAAGACCACATTGTCTTTTTGCTGTTTCTTCACATAATTGTTGATTATCAAATTTCAAATCTGCAGCAAAAGTTTTACTTTTTCCTTCACAGGTTTCAGGACATTCTCTACATTTAGTTCCCCATATTACAAATAATGTAGGATCCCACCAACATCCAAAATTATTTTCACAATTATCTTTATTATAACTTGCGCAATTTGGTTTTTCTTCTTGTTCTGCTGGTTCTCCCCCCAATGATAATGAATCTCTATATTCAAATACTTTAATTACATAATTTTTTATCTCAATTACTTTTTCTTCTTTTTCTGTTTGTGTTTTAAAATAAGTTATTAGGTCTGGGGTAATTTGGTTTGACACTTCTCCCCATGAAGGATCTGATTTTCCTGTTTTTCTGATTGCATTTTCTATGACTCCAGCACCACCATTATACGAAGCAATTGCAAATTTTTCTTTATCAGTATATTTATCAAATCTTTTTATCAAGTCTGAAATATATATTGCTGCAGCTTCTATACTTTTATCTGCATCAAATCTGTCATCATTTTCTGAATTACATTTTGCTTCTTGAGGGCATAGAGTATCCCCCGGACAACATTCTGTTAATTGTTCAAATTGTTCAAATTGTTTTGCAGTATTATAACAAAACTGAGCTATTCCAGCACACCCTGTGTCAGATATAGCATTTGATTTTCCATTTGATTCTTGATAAATGACTGCAGCAAGAAGTTTCCAATCAATTCCTTGCTTTAATGATTCTTGTTTTATTTTATTTATGTAAGGCATTAATGATTGTGTTATTTCTGTTATTTCCCCTATTTCCTCAATTGTTTCTCCTCGTTGTTCTTGACATTTTTCAGAATCATAATACTCTCTTGCTTCGGGAAAGGTAAGATAACACATAGATTTATCTTTAGAAATTTGTTCTAGAATATTTTGTGAAAAGAAACATAGAGGATCCTTAGATTTTCCTTTTGAAAAATCTTGTGAAGTAAATACCTTAAAATAAAGTTTTCCAAATTTTTTATTTTTAAACATATTAACTGTATCCAAGAAAACTGATTTTTTAATCCAATCTAAAACATTATTTACATTCTGTTCTCCAGGTTCAATTCTCCCACTACTACCAACATTTTTTACTACACCTATTTCCTTTCCTACCACCTTTATTTCGTCTCCTTTAGAAACCCTGATCAAATTAGGTTCTAAATTATCATAAACAGTATATAGATTTGGACTATGTTCAATTATAACATAATTTCCCTTGCTTTCTTTTCCCCTTATTACTATTCCTTTTGCTACTGCTTTAACAACATCATCTTCTTCTGTAAAAATCTCAATATATTTATCATTTTCTGGGAGACAATTTTCATATTTTTCATTACCTATTTTAAGATTAATTCTCCATGGAAACATTATAAAATGGTTTGAAACAGGCCACACTTCAAAAGGTAAGAGTTCTCCTGATATTCCAGCACCTTCTGTTTCTTTTTCTATTTTGCTTGTATCTTGGACTTCTTTATCTGTTCTTGTAATTTCTTCTGCTGCTGCAATTCTTGCGATGTATTCATAAAGCAGAGCAATATTATAATCTGCTCTTGCTTTTTCACTGTCGTAAATACAATCATCTCCTATGTTTTGGAATTCAATCATGAGATCTTCAATTTCATCAATGAGATCATCTTTTCCCTCGACTTTTATTGTTTCTTCATCATCTATTTGGCCTTTGATTATCTTTTCTAATTCAAGAACTTGTTCATTGATTCCTCCTTTTTCTGTTATTAGTTTTTCTGCATTTGTTAACAGAGATCTACTGTCATCTGGATTAGCAAGGCCATATTCATCCACGAATTGATTAATTTCTTTTGTTTCAGCTTGTTGGGCAATATCTGCTCTAATTCCTAAATCACTGATTGAGTCATTGACAGAATGCATATCAAGCCAACATCCAACTTGTTTATTATCACAATAACCAACAAGTTTGTACCTGTCTTCATCAACTCCTGCTCCTGGGTCGCCTGAAGAACATATTCTCATGATTCCTCTTTTGTAAATTGCTGGCTCAATTGTTGTTTTAATTGCGCTTTGAAGATTTAGTGTTGGAGCTGGAATAAATGATGGAGCTCCAGAAATGCAGTCTTTTGTTTTTGTTACTTGTTTTTCAAGTTGTTCTTTGAGATAGAGATTTTGTAATTCATCTATTGCAAAGCTGGTTGTTACTTGTCCGAATCCACAATGTTCTTGTCCATTAATATCAACACATATCTCTTTGTAGCCAGTTGGAGCAATAAAATCTGGACTTTCTCCAGTATATTCTCCTGCTGCAAGATATCCATAACCATTAGGGACATAATATCTGTCTGGGATTATATAATAGCCAGGACTTGGCGGGGATTTTAAATAGATTCTGTAAGCTACTCCCTGGTCTTGTCCTGCATAGATTTGATAATAAATTTTATAGTGTGATTGTGTGCCTGCAACCCCTTCAAGTTCTTGGAGTGTGGCAAAAAAAGTTGTTGGTGATTCTGGCTTGCTTATTTCTTCCCAGAATTTTGCTTGTGTTGGATAAGCAACACTTATAAATCTTTTACAAACTTCTGTACCTACTTGTTTTGTGCTTCTTTCTTTGAATGCTTTGAAAGTATTCATCCCATAATATTGTGTAAAGTAATTAATTGAATCAATACTATTTTTCCATGATTCTGAGAAGAGGGCATATTCTCCTCCTCCGCGGTTTGTTAGGGACTGAGTTAATGAAGGGATTCCTACTTTGATGAGAGGATCAAGGTTTTGCCAAAGGAAATCGCAAAGATAGATTGAAAGAATCTGGTCACAGATTCCAGTCATTTTTCCTGTGTTTTTGTTTTCTTCAAGACAGTCTCTTGCAAGTTTTAATGTAACAGCAAGATCATCAAGACCCCTATGGACTCCTGTAAGACAAATTGGTACAAGGACTCCCTTGCCATTTTCAAAGTTTGGCCAGCAAAGCATTAATGAGCCGACTATGCCTGTGCTAAACACATTGTCAACTGGATAATTTCCTCCCAAGTCGCAACGTGAAGCAGGACACATTACAGGATCACAGAGATTGTACATAATCCAACAATCTTCAGGAGACATGAAATCTTCGCATTGTGCAGTTGGTCTGACACTTGGCGGTTTTCCAAGCTTGAAATTTCCACATCTTGTTTTTATTATTCTATCTCCACGATTGTATGCCTTGATTGCCTCTTGAATACATGATTTTGCTTTTTTATCTAGTTCTCTTGCCTTGCTGTCTGGAACACCATCAACATGGATCTTAGCTCCCTGGATTAAAGAGATAGTGCTTACGCAATCATCACTCCTTTCTTTTTTTTGTCCTGTTGTGAAATCAAAATCAATTTTATTATCAGGACCAACATTTCCTATTGTGTAGGTATTAATGTTTCCAGAAATTTCTGGATAAGCAATTAAAGCACCTTCAAATCCAGTATATCCTTTTGTTCCAACATAAAATCCTTCAGCTGTACTTATTGGCATTAAAGCTACCATTCCTTTGTAGGGTCCAGATTCCCAGAATTTAATTTCTTGATATTCTTTAGCAATTGCATTATTCCTGCAAAGAGTTAAATCTTTTTCATAAATCTCTGTTATTTGGCCAAGAAGCTCATTAAATCTTGTTTCTTCATTACTTCCTTCTGTGAGGGATATTTTTGTAAATACTCCATTGTTTATATTCACTGGAGTTGCTTTTTCTATAGCATAATTATTATCTCCTACTTTTTTCACTGCAGCAAGGACTATGAATCCTTTTCCTCTGAATGTAACTAATTTTGTTTCTGTTTTTTTGTATTCTTCTAAAGAATTATCAAAATTTACTTTATTTTCATTATAAATAAAAACTTTTGGAACATCAATTGAAACTGTTCCTGGAAGATTTACTGAAGGAATATAATCTATTCCAACTTTTCCTAATGCAAGCTTTGCTTCATTTTCAATTTCCACTGCTTCAAGATAATCTTTATATGAAGTAAACAAGTCCTGATTTGCCACTTCAATTTTATTACATAAAATATCTGTTACTTCATTATTTTTACAAGATTCTTGCATGTTTAAATTAAATATAGCTTCTTTAACATCTTCTGTTCCTAGAATTCCATATTCTCTTAGTTTTGTGAAATTTAATTCTTTCATTTGTTCTCCTCCTTCTCCTATTCCCATTCCTTCCACAATACCATTATATTCTTCTGATTTAGCAAGCAAGGTTGCTTCTCTATAGAAAGCTTTTTCATCAACCGAGCTTCCCAAGCCAAGGAAACCTGATTTTTTCATAACTCCTGGTTTTGATTTAACTTCTTCGATAAATTGGTTTGTTTTTTGTATTGCTGTTTTTGTTTTGTCTATATCACTACTGATTTCTTCTTGTTTTGCCTTGTAACATCCAGAGATTGTTGATGCTCCAACACTTTGTTGATTTTTCTTGTCAGAACACCAGTCACCCCAATAATCCATTACTTTTTTTCTTGCGAGACTCTCTCCGCCAAGGCCTTGTATGAAATTTTTTGCCCACAAGGCAGTTCCTCCTACGAGGCATGCTTTTTTCCACATACTCACAACTTTGCCGAGGCCATCTCTAAAACCTTCAACTTTTGTAATGAGACTGTCGAGTTTTTGGATTCTTTCATCTGTTTTTTCTGGATTAAGTTTGATTGCTCTTTTTTCAATTCCGATTTGTATAGTGAAATTAGTTGTTGTTGTTCTTCTTGCTTCAAATGGCAAAATAGTAACTTTAACTTCTTTTATAAGATTGATTTGCTCTAAAGTGAAAGTTGAATCTATTGTATCAAAATCTCTGTTTATACCAAGATTGTATGTTTTGCCATAATATATTTTATCTGTTTCTGTTCCGCAATTTGGGAGAATACATTTGAGAGTGATTTGTGTTTCCTGTACTTCTTCAATTCTCCAGCCATCTTCTACTTCTTCATATAAAGAATAAACTCTTTCTTCTCCGTCAACATCAATGAATACTGATTGGCTTGCAAGGCCTGGTTTTTCAATTGATAATAATGTAACTCGGTAATTGCCTTGGTCTGTTGAAATGGTTGTGCTTGATTTGCTTGGGTCACTTGATAAAAGGTTTGCTAAATCTTTTTTTGCTTTATCTATATCCCCAGAAACATCTGCTTCTACTCCAGTGAACTTATCAATCATTTCCATTAATAATCTTGCTTGAGTTTCTTTTTTATTGAATTTTCCTGCGAGTCTTGCACCTGCATCAAGTGCTTTTATACCATAAATTGTTCCGTCTAGGTTTGGAACAAGAGAATAAACATCAGCAACATGCTCATATTCTTCTATTGCTTCTTTGAATGCATCTTCAATCTCAGAACTATAAGCTGATTCAATTAATCCAGTTGTTTTTTTGAGGGTGAATTCATTAATTGATTCTTCATAATTAATCGTTTGTGTTTTAATACCTTTTATTCTTGCTCTTTCAAGGATAATATTAATTTCATTATCAATTGTTTGAGGAAGAGGAATTCCTTTCCCACTGTCTCTTTTACTTTTAATTATGTCATTGATTGCATTGATTATTTTAGTTTTATCTTTTGGTTTTATTTCTTTTTCATTATCTTTATTAAAAACCATTATAAAACTCTTTACTCCTCCTTCTACTTTTTCTTTTCCAATATATCCAATATAAACATGTTTTTCACCAGAGCCAAGATCATCCCCTATGTTTTTTTCAACAAGGTCTTCTGATTGTTGTCCTTGGACAGAAAAAAATGCTTTTAGATTTTTTAATTCAAGACTATATCTTTTGTTTCTACATCTTATTTCAACAATTCCTGTGAAAGCTCCTGGTGCTGGATAAACATCTTTGATTTGACATTCAGTATCTAAAATATTTTCTCCCTTGCCTAAAAGAACTTCTTCCCCATTCACTAACATTCTTGTTCTTACTTTGGGGGTTGTTATTTCATCAACTTGGAGTTCAACTCCTGCCCCGCAATAAAACCCGGGAAGTTTTATTTCATCTGACCTCTGGCCTTCAGCCAGAGTTACTGAACCAATTTTTTGCTGGGTATTTTTATAAACTGATATTTTTGCTTTGTTGTTTTGAATTTCTTCAAGTTTTAAATAACCTTTTCCATTCCAAAAACTATATTTCTTGTATTGATTCTGCCATTCTTCATGTGTTATTTCACTTAATACAAAAGAATTCTGAGAGATTCCAAAAGTTCTTGCAACATTATAAGTTAATCTTAGACTTTCTTCAAGAGTCACTTGGTCAGGCATCTTAGATTCTTGTGGTTGGCGTTTGAGAAAAATAACAAGATAACCGAGATTGCTCATTGTTGGAACTCCTTCGAGCTGGTCTTTATTTTGTGGAGGCATGTAAGACATGAAACTGAGAGCAGATTTTGGAGGATGATAAGTTACAGAAAAAATTTCAGGACTTCTTAATTCTGTCATTGCTTCTATTCTTTCAATATAAGGAACTTGGATAAGGGGATTTATTTTTATTCCAGTAAGTCTACAAAAAACAGGAACATTTTGTTCTTCAAGGAGATCAGAACGGACTGGTGCTGGAGTGCATGCATCTGGCATAATTTGAACAATGAAATCCATCCCTCCTTTATCACACATGTCTGGTTCAAAACCATATTGCATTGCTGGATCTTCCATATAGTATTGATAAAAATATGTTGGTTGATTTTGAATTAATGATTTTGGCAAGATTGGTTCAGGCAAAGACATTGGTCCTGTAGGAATAGTTGGAGGTTGGGGAAATTGTGCTGCTGCCAGTGAAATTAATAATAAACTCAAAGTTAAGACTAACAAAATTCTTGTTATCCCTTTTTCTTTTGTGTTGTTTTTCATCTTCTTTTTTTATTTTCCTTTTTTTATATTATTTTTATTTTTATATTACTTTTTTATAATATTATTATATTAAAGTCAAGTCAAGTTCAGATGCAGCTATTGTGCTGTAAACATCTTGAAGATCTTGGATATTATTTGGAACATCAATTCTTGGAATATTAATATTAAGTTGTGTGGCAAGGTTTATCTCTTGAGGAGTTGGAGCAAATTCACTAGTGCCTCCTCCGAAAATTACATTTGTTAATTGTTGCTGTGGCAGTTCTAGGTCATAACATTCTTCATGCATTATTCCAAGCCAGTCAGGAACTTTAACACAATGTTTTGTTGTTCCACTTTGAAGTGTCATGGTTTTTTCCTTGAATAATTGTGCTGTAACTTGGTAAGTTGTTGCAGTCAATTCAACTTTTGATTGTGTTGGATAGAATAAAGTTGTGCAATGGTCTTCTGAACTGAAAGTTATTATTGCTGACTCGCCTACGGCGAGATCCATATTTATCTTAAATTCTTTGAGTTGTGTTAAATAGATAGATGTTGTGAATGGCTCATTGCTTGAAATTTGTGCTTTTGTTTTAGCATATCCAGGAGCTTCAGCAATGATGAAACCATTTAGACACTGTGGGAACCTGGAAGTTGTATAGGCTTTTCCATCAGATTCTTTTGTTGTGCTTATTGGACAGACTTGATTGAAACATTTAAAAGAAATGCTGGCTTCAAGAGGATTATTATTTTGATCATAAGTATAAACAGTTCCTATTGCGCCCTTGTAATTACAAATGTTGATATTTAATTCTCCTGTCTCACCTGTTTCTGCTTTTCTTGGAACGGTTTTGTCAATTACTATTGCTACTGGAAATTGAAAAATATCTGTGTCTCTTGAAAGCTGTATGAGAACTGGGAAATCAATATCATAGACAAAATGATAAGGGACATAACAAAAACCCATAAGGCTGAGGCCTGGTTGGAACCCGATTGGGTCTGCCATGAGAATATTATCTTCAGACGGCCAGATTTCTATTCTATATGGTTCTGTTGCAAGGAAATTTACATTCTCACTAATTGTTTTTCCAGTATCAACTACAAAATATTTGTTCTGTGAACTTGCAAGTTGATAATAAGTTCCTTTTAGTTTTACTTGTCCTAAGTTGGCAGTGATTGCATTCTTTAACTCTCGTCTTAATTCGTCTTTAAACCAGATTTTTGGCGCGCAAGTAATTTCAAGACCTGTTACTGGAGCATTAAGATAAAGAGTGTCAATTGTATAATTTTCAAGGAATGCTGATTGTTTTTCAAAATTATAAATGTCGAGAGCTTGTTCATAGAGGGAGCCAAAATTACTTTTGAGAATAGATTTATGATTTGTTATTGTTGCTTTGATTTCACCAAATTCTATTATGATCTGTTTGTTGACTATTATCTCAATTGAATTATCTTTTATTGATGTTGTTACGCTTGATATTAAACTCTCTTCAATAATATAACCTTCATTTTGAAAATGTTCAAGAGAACATTCTTCTATCTCCTTTTTAAGATAATTGGAAATTTGTTTTTCAATTTCTTCTTTTGTAGGCACTTGTTCTTTTTGCATATTATTTCCAGTTATGTAGTACCAATAAGGAATCGCAGATCCGAGGAACATGTAATAATTTGTGAATTGTTTATAATCTGAGCCAGGTTCAAATTCAGGCATCTCTAAATAACCACCTTGCATTCCTGCAATAGCTACTGTTTCTTTTGTTTTTTCCTCAATACAATCAAGATAATAATTTTCAACAGGCTGTAGTTTTGTTGGGATTGTACTGGGCCTTGCAACGAAAATAAGATAAGAAAAGAGAGCAGCAGCTACTAGAATTATAGCAATTATTATAAAAATAGTTACTTGTGCTTTCTTTCGCTGCATTTGAGGCGCGCCCCTCTTTTTTAACTCTCTTTTCTTTAAGGTAAAAAGAAAAATCAATATTTAAATGTTGTGAGAAATGCGGGAAATGTGAGAAATATAAGAAACGAATGGGCCTGCCAGGACTCGAACCTGGGATCTTCGCTACGTCAAAGCGATGTCATAACCACTAGACCACAAGCCCAATGAAATTAATTAAAAAGATAATTATTTAAAGCTATCTGAATAATTTTTTTAATGGGCGAGGGGAAAGCAGAAACTAAACCGAGTTTAGAATTAGAGGGTATTCTTAAATATGTTAAGAAATTAGGCTGGAAATTAAATGAAGGAAATCATAAGGAAAACCAGCTGAAAATTAATTATCCTAGAGAAAATCAAGGGATTTTATTCTGTATAATTTCAGAAAATGAAGACAGTTATGTAATAAAATCTTTCACAGAAGGAAAAGCTGCTATAATTAAAAATAATGGTTCTTTTACTAATTGTATAGAATATATTCCTAAAAAACTTATAAAACCTTTTTTTAAAGTGGCGACACAGAATTGGGAAAACTGGAGTTATAAAAAATACGAAGAATCTATGAAACTTTTTCCAGACGAAAGTTTTTTCTGACTTTTTGTTCAAATTTAAAGTAACTTGTTCTTAATTCACTTCCAGCATGATAATAATGGCCTTGAAGGGATGGCCAGACTTCTTTTGTCAATCGAATAAATCTGCTCAGAGTTTGCACATAAAGTGCTGTAAAAGCAAAAAGGGCAGTATCAATAGTCAGATAAACTGGAATTAAAGAGATGAATCTTTTTCCTGTCCTAATTTTTATAAATGCAATCGCCATTGCAGCATTCATAAGTATGAAATTAGCTGCACTTAGTAAGAGGATATGTGGTGAATTTAATGAAGTAAAGAAGATTATAATTAATATTAAAGCCATAAGTTGAATTACGTGGGGTATCCATTCACAAAATTTTTTGTATTTTTTCTTATGACCAAAATAAACTGGATTAACTTTATACCACCTAGTTCTCTGACGCCAGTATTGTTGTACTGTTTCAACTTCTTCTTCAACCCCTGTTGCACTGACTCCAACAGTTTTCCATCCCTTGTCAATAATTTTAATAATGATGTCAAGATCATCAAGAACACTTGCCCCATATTTTGTTTGTTTCCAAGCTTTTTTTCTTATAGCCTGGTTAGCTCCTACACCAAAAACAGTTTCAGAACCACGGAGCATTGGAGCGACAAATCTCCATTCGTCTTCTATTGCTCTCATTAAAGGAATGAATCCTTTGTAATAATTACCACAATGAACTGTTCCTGCAACTGCTCCGACAAGAGGGTCTTTAAATGGCTGAACAATATCAAGAATCCATGTTTTTTCAGCAACAACATCTGGATCAGTCATCAAAAGGATTTCTCCTTTAGCAAATTTTTTTATAACAAAATCAAGAAAAATTCCTTTTCTATCATAGGCTTTTTTTGCTCGAATATATTTAATGAGTTTCTTTTTTTTGTATTTCATACAGATTTCTTGAGTTTCATCTTTCGAGGCGTTATCATAAATAATTATCTCATATCTATTCTTCGGATAATTTTGCTTGAGGAGATTTTTTATTCTTCGTTCTATAACATTTCCAGCATCTTTTGCATAGACAAGAACAGAAACAAATGGAAAGTAATTATAATGCATTCTCTTAATTTTTATTGTCAAAGCAAAATAAAGAATATATAAATTATAGATAAAAATTACTGCTAGGAAAAGGATTGCTATCCAAAATCCTGGATTAGATATTTCTAAATTTATCATTTTATTTTTAAACTAAGTCAAAAAAGCCTCAGGAGGGATTTGAACCCCCGACCCCCTGTTTACAAAACAGATGCTCTAGCCGCTGAGCTACTGAGGCATATAAAATCTTATATTAGAAAACTTTTAAATCTTACCTTTAACTTCAATAACTCTGATATCACAGAAAGCGAGAGGATAAATTTTCTTTAATTTTCTCCCTACTTGTTTCTGGAGAGAGGCTGAAAGAATTTCCATGAAAACGTCTTCTTTTGTTTTATCTTTACAAAAATCTTTTATTTCTTCTCTAGCTTCTTCTCTTAGTCTGTTTCTTATACTCCTATAAATTTTTTTCCTTGCTATTATAAAAGGTTTTATTATGAGTGTTGTGTCCTTGTCCTTTGTTTTACAAGTGAACGAATCTTCAATAATACTTGTTCCAGTTCTAATGATCCTTCTGATGTAAGATGGATAAATTCTAAGAGAAATTAATCTTCCGATATATTTATCATCTTGTTTTTTTATAATAAATTTTGCCTGGCAACCTTTCCCACGTAATAATCTTGTTATATCAAGTTTAATGATTTTATTTTCTTTTGGAATGGCTTCAACAATAAGGTTGATAAGTTCAAGTTTAATCTCTTCTAATTTTGTTTTTACCATTTTATTTATTTTTTTGTTTTAGTTTTTCTGTTTTTTTACTTTTGTTCTAGCATCATCTTGCCTGCTCTTTTTCCTTTTTTCTGTTGTTTTGTTTTACCACAAACACTGCAAGTATAAGCTAGATTTGTTTTTTTAGTTGTTTTAGTTTTTCTCTTCCATTTGCCTACAGCTGGTTTGCTCCCCCATCTTCCAAGATTTCCTTTTCCTACTCCTCTGCCCCTCTTCTTAGCTCTCTCGATTGAGCCCCATTTGAGGGTTCCTCTATGCTTCATAGAACTGTATAGACTAACTTTCTGAATAGTATGCTTTTTACAATAAGGACAATATCTTCTTACTTTTTTTGGTTTTTTCATATTAATATTGGTTTCTGACGATTTAATCTATAATAATAAGACCAAGGCTTTCCTATAGCCCTCCTTTCTATCTTTCCATCTTCTGTCATTTTTTTCAGATGTTTTGCAGTGCTATCATAAGTTAATCTTAATTCTTTTGAAATTGAAATACTTTCTAGTTCTCCATTCTCTCTTAATATATTTATTATCTTCTCTTCAATCTTCATTTTATTCTTTATCATAAATTTCTTCTGCCTTATGGTCATCGATGAGGATTTTTGCTATTTCTTGTGAAAGATTAGCCATATCTCCTTGTTTGAAAGGACCAATTTCTTTTCCTTCAAGATCAAGGAATTTTGTAACTTCTTCTTTAAATCTTATCATCAAATTATTTTTTAAATCTTTGCTTTCGTTCTGTTCTCCAGTTAATATTTTATCTGCTTGGATCTGATTTTGTTCAATTTTTTTTGTTATTATTTCAAATAATTCTTTTTCATGTTTTAACATATTTTCAACATCTCTTTTATTTATTCCAGTTTTAGCAGAGACAAGAGCAAGATTAAGGATCTTTTTCTCTCTCAAAGTTATAATCTCACGAATTATGGCTATGGTATTATCAAGCTGTTTCCTAGTCATGTTTATTGTATCACTAAAAATTGTTTTTGTTTCTTTACCAATCATTTCTCTTTTTTCAGAAATATACAATGCTAATTCTGAGAAAAATTTTTTTGGAAGTTGCTGCAATGCTTCATTATACTTCTCTTTCCTGAGTAGATCATACATCTCTTGGTAAGTTATCATCTTATTATCCTTATTATTTTTATTATTTACCTTAACCAAAATATTGGATATTTTAAAAATCTTTTTACCTTATTAAATCTTACCTTATACTTAACATCTCAGATTATATTCAAAATATTTATCATAAGGTATTTTCCACCCCATCATTTGTTTTATATTGGTTTTTTCAAAATATTTGCGGAAAGGCCTTATAGAATTCCCATGAGCTGAAATAGCTACATTAACTTTGTTTTTCTTGATAAAAATAAGTAAATCTTTGATAAAGGTTCTGACTCTTTTTTCAACCATTTTTATACTTTCACCGTGAGGAGGAGGAACGTTATATGATCTATGAATTATATCAAATCTTTTTTTCCCATATTTTTTTATAAAGGAGGCATGGCTAGAGCCCTGGAGTTTGCCATAGCTTCTTTCAATCATTTTATCATCTTGAATTTTAATATGGCATTCTGGATGATATTTTAGGATTTCTTTGAGAGTGTCCTTTGAACGAGAAAGTCTTGTGAAGAAAGCTGCTTCAATCTTCTTATTTTTTAATTTTTTTGCAATGATCCTAGCTTGTTTAATGCCTAAAGAAGTTAATTTTGAATCTTTCCAACCAGTAAACCATCTATTTTTGTTATAATGAGTTTGACCATGTCTGAAAAGATAAATCTTATAAATCTTTTTTCCTATTTTTGTCCTCTTTATCCCCTTTCTCTTTTTCATATAAATAATATCAAGACAAAGTATTAAAAAGTATCGCAGATTGAATTTTTCATGGCAAATAAAGGATTATGGGAAGTAGATTTAAGCAACGAACTTTTGGAAGAAGCTTTAAAAAAAGCAAAATTAGACATTACAGAGATATGCAGAAGACATAAAATAACAGATAAAGTAATTAGAATGAGTTTATTAGCTCAGTTTAGAAATTTTTATATTGATAAATCTCTGACAAAAGATGGAAGTTCTAATGATTTTGTAGAAGGTCTTTATGATTTAGAAGAAGAAGTAATTCCAACACTTAAAAAATTATCAAAACAATATGAAGATATAGAAATATTAAAAAAACTTTCAGCAAGCTATAGCCCCTTTCTAGCTTTTAAAGGTGTATTACTAGAATATGGGATGCTAAACTTTTCTAAAATTGATGATTATTCTCACGGATTTCATGAAACAGAAGAAAAAATCAAAAAATTAGAAGAAGCGAAGATGAAGATATAAAATGTTTAATTTTTTTAAGAAGAAAATAGGAAGCTTTTTCAAAAAAAGCAGCAAAGAAGTAGAAAAAAAAGCAGAGAAAGAAGCAGAAAAGGAAATCAAAGAGGAAATTAAGAAAGAAGCAAAAGAAAAAGTAGAAAAAAAAGAAGAAAAGAAAGAAACAAAGAAAGAAGAAATAAGAGAAGAGAAAAAAGAAGAGGAAAAAGAAAAAAAAGGATTATTCAAAAAATTCAGGGAAAAATTTTCTTACAAACTTAATGAAGATGAATTTGAAAAAATCTTTTCTGGGCTTGAGGAACTTTTGATTGAGAGTAACGTGGCCATGGAAGCCATTGATTTTATTAAAGATGAACTTAAGAAAGAAATTATTGGTAGTGAGATTAAAAAAGGAAAAATTAAAGAAAAATTAGAAGAAGCTATGGCTAAAGCCCTCGATGAATTGCTTGTTGAACCTTTTGATTTGATTGAAAGAATAAATGAAAAAATAAAGAAAAAGAAGGAAAAGCCTTATGTTATCTGCTTTTTTGGGATTAATGGTTCTGGTAAAACAACAACAATAGCCAAACTTGTTAAATATCTACAGAAAAAGAAATTCAGTTGTGTTCTTGCTGCTAGTGATACTTTTCGTGCTGCCTCGATTGAGCAACTTGAAAAACATGCATCAAAACTTGGAGTTAAAGTTATAAAACACCAGTATGGTGCTGATCCTGCTGCAGTTGCATATGATGCAATTGCTCATGCAAAATCTAAAGCAATTGATATAGTTCTTGTGGATACTGCTGGAAGAATGCATACTCAAAATAATCTTATGAATGAAATGGGAAAAATTGTTCGTGTTGCTAAACCTGACATGAAAATTTTTGTTGGCGAAGCTATTGTTGGAAATGATGCTGTTGAACAAGCAAAAACATTTAATGAGAAAATTGGGATTGACGCAATTATTCTAAGTAAGGCAGACATTGATGAAAAAGCAGGAGCAACTATCAGTGTAAGTTATATTACAAAAAAACCAATTTTATTCTTAGGAATTGGCCAAGAATATAAGGATCTCGAGGCTTTTGATAAGAGAAAAGTTCTTAAAGGGTTAGGTTTCTAGATTATTAATGGTTAGGGAGTATCATATAATTTATAATTCGATTTCTGAAAATTATTCCATGGGCCACAAAAAATATCGAAGCAGGAAAGATATTACATATGCTAAAATAGATGACTTAATTCAACACATTAAATTCATGATTGATGCTAAGCAAATAAATAAAAAAAGAAAAATGAATTTTATAATAGATAAGATGGCCCCTGAAGAAGCAGCTGATAAATTTAAGTCAGAACTTGAAAAAAAATTGAAAAACGCAACCTTTTTAAGGAAAAAATTATGAATAAACTAAGGATTAAGACCATGGAATATATACATTACACATGTACTGGAAATGAAAAGTATGGAAGCGGTAATAATAGTGAAACTGCCATAATTTCAGAAAAAGATTTAAAAAAAAGAGGATGTGATGTAGAAAAAATGGATTTATTATCAAGAATAATTGCCTGTGAAAGGCTTCTTGCAGTGAATAATCCGCAACGGAAATAAGAAATAAAACAATTTATAAATACCTCGCTTTTCTTTTAAATAGTTAAAATGTTAGATAAAGTGGCTAGTAATATCAAGGGTGTAATGAGTAAATTAGCTGGAGCTATTTTCATTGATAAAAGATTAATTGATGATATATGCAAGAAACTTAAGAGGGCTTTACTTGAAGCTGATGTTGATATTAAGTTGATTAATCATCTGCTTGATAAAATAAAGAAAAAGGCAAAGGAAAAAGTTAAGGGAATTAGTAAAAAAGAACTTCTCGTAAATTTAATCCATAATGAGCTTGTAAGAATCCTTGGTAAAGAGGGCTATGCTCTTGAATTTGTCAAGGGAGAAACAAATTATGTTATGATGCTTGGACTCTATGGTTCAGGTAAAACAACAACCATCTCAAAACTTGCTTTTTATTATAGTAAGAGAGGATTTAAAGTTGCTGCTCTTGGATTAGATGTTCATAGGCCAGCTGCTCCTGAACAGCTTGAACAACTCTGTCAAAAAGCAAAAATTTCTTGTTTTATTGACAAGAATGAAAAAGATCCACTTAAGATTTGGAATAAATTTAAAGATGAATTAAAAAAGTTTGATATTGTTTTTATTGATACAGCAGGACGTGATGCTATAAATGCTTCACTTGTCAAGGAAATTAAAATTCTTTATAGGAATATTACTCCCCAACATATGATTCTTGTAATGGCAGCGGACATAGGCAAGACTGCTAAGAAGCAAGCCCAGGAATTTAAAAAAGCAGGACGTGTAAGCGGAGTTTTTGTAACAAGAATGGATGGAACTGCTAAGGGCGGAGGAGTTCTTGTATCTTGTACAGAGGTTGAAGCTCCAGTACTTTTTCTTGGAACAGGAGAAAAACTCCAAGATATAGAGACTTTTAGTCCTACAGCATTTGTTTCAAGATTACTTGGTATGGGGGACTTAGAAACTTTGCTTGAAAAAGCAAAAACAGCAATAGAAGACAAAGATAAAAAAAAGATTGAAAAAAGTCTTGAGCAAGGAAAATTTTCATTAATGGATATGTATGATCAAATAAAAGCAATGCAAAAAATGGGGCCTCTAGGAAAAATTACTGAACTTATTCCAGGGCTTGGAGGGATGAAACTTCCTGAAGGTCTTCTTGATGTACAGGAATCAAAAATGAAAAGATGGAAATTTGCAATTGATAGTATGACTAAGAAAGAAAAAGAAAATCCGGAAATCCTTACCAGCAGCAGGATTGCTAGAATAAGCAAGGGAAGCAATGTCCCAACAAATGAAATCCGGGAGATGTTAAAACAACATAAACTTATCAAGGGTTTTGTTGGTAAAGCTAAAGACTTTGATCTTGAAAAACTTCAGAAAGGAATGGCATCTGGAAGAGGCATGAGTGAATTGCCTGTTGATAAAAAAACATTAAGAAAATTGGCTAAGAAGTTTAAAGGAAAATTACCAGGTATGTAATTTTGAAAAATGGAAGAAAAAGAAGCAATTAAAAGATTAATTGAATGGTTTGAAAAATTGATAAATGCTAAAGAAGAAGATAAAGAAGAGATAGCTGGGCAAATAGACCAAGATTGCACAATGGTTATTTCTGAGGACATGGATTTTGAAAAATGGAATCAAGAATTTAAGGATATAGTTAGTAATTGTTATGATCTACATCATTGGAATGATGAAGAATACCCCCCAACTTATTCTGAAGAAGACATAAAGAATGCAATTAAAATACTTAAAAAATTATTACAGTAATGAAACAAAAAATAATTGTTCAGGGAGCTGAGGCAAAATTAATTCAAAAAGGCAAAGTTCTTATAAAAGATAGAATAAATAAGAATTATCGTCATAAAAAGATTGATTCAGTCTTGCGCAAACGAAGAACAAGGAGCGAGGCAAGAATAATTTCTAAAGTGGGATTAATCATTGATGTTCCCAAGATAAAAAAAGTTAGTGAGACTAAAATTGAAATGAATTTTATTTCTGGAAAAAGATTGAGTGATTTTCTTGATGAAATGTCTGAGAAGAAAGCTTTGAATGTTTGTAAAACAATTGGTAAAAGTATTGCTAAGATTCATGATATTGATATTATTCATGGAGATTTGACAACAAGCAACATGATTTTAAAGAAAAAAAATAAAAAAGAAAATAAAGTTTATTTTATTGATTTTGGACTCTCGTTTCATAGCCATAGGATTGAAGATAAGGCTGTTGACTTACATCTGCTTCGACAGGCTTTTGAGAGCAAGCATTTTAAAAGATGGGACAAGTACTTCAAGGCTGTTATTTCTAGCTACAAAAAAAGTAATCATGCTAGGGATGTTTTAAAACAACTCGAGAAAGTTGAAATGCGTGGGAGATATAAAAGAAAACAAAGAAAACAAAGAAAAGAAAAGATAAAAAAGAAAGACTAAAAAATAGCTTTATAAAGCTTCTATAATTCTGATTTTTAGAGTCCCGTAGTCTAGTGGTCAAGGATTCATGCCTTTGGAGCATGGGACCCCGGTTCGAATCCGGGCGGGACTA
>JAUWNL010000031.1 GCA_030612665.1 archaeon | reverse complement strand
TAAAAGGCGAAATCAATTAAAAGATGAGATTAAATCTATGGAAGAGAAAATATGTGAATTCGAAAACAGGAAAAATAAAATAGAGCAAAAAATGGCTATAAAGGAAACTTATGATCAAGGAGCATTTGTAGTCTCTTTGCAAAAAGAGTATGCAGATGTAAAAAAAGGCTTACAAAATTGTTATAATAGATGGGAAAAAGCTCAATTAGAGCTTGAAGAAATATTGAAAAACCTGAAATGAGAAAATCAAAATCATTTAAATTCAAAAAACAGCGTACTCTCCTACTTGTGACAGCTATTATAATCCCATGTATAACTATTAGTATAATTGGAATAATCTCAATTTCACATCAGAAAAAATCTAGGGAAATAAGGGTCGAAGAAAAATATAGGGAAGATATTATAAAAATACGCAATAAGATCGAAGCAAAAATTGAGCAATCCATAAAAGCTGTATTTTATAAAATTTCCAATAAAAATATAAAATTCAACAACCATAATTCCATTCAAAGAGCATTGAAGGATATTTTAGTAAAATATAAAATCGTTAAATACCCATTTTTTATAACCTCTAAAGGAGAATTTGTTTTCCCATTTACAAAAAAAACATTACCTGTAATTTTAAGTGTTAGTAAAAAAGAAATCTTTAATAAAAATACAAAAAATATCTACCTCAAGGGAGAGGAATTAGAATTTATAGAGAGAAAATTTACAGATGCAATAAAACACTATTTGAAATGCCTTAAAAAAAGCAAAAATCAAGAAAAAACAAAATCTTATATATATAATTCAATTGCCAAATGTTATTTTAAGTTAAATAAATTCCCTCAAGCAATAAGCTATTACAATGAACTTTACAAAAATTTATATAGCAAAAAAAACAGGGATATATTTTTATACAATAATGTTATCCGTCAGATTGCATTATCTTATAAATTAATGGGATCAATGCAAGATGCTCTTTATAATTATCTTCATTTATATGAAGAAATTCTAAAGTATGAGATCTTAAATAATTCAGAGAGATTTAACTTTTTAAAAAACGAAGCCTTAGATTATCTTAATCAGTACATACATGAAGGTAATCTGGAAGAAAAGCGTTTTACTCAAGCAAAAGCAATAGACAGACTTAAAAAAGTTTCTAAACTGGATATCTCTTTAAGATGGCAGTACTTTGAATTTAATAGAAATATTGAAGAGTTACAAGCAGAAGATAAAATTTCGCAAAAATTGAAGTTTTTGGAAATTCAAGAGCTTTATACATCTACTGATGAGAAGATGAAATTCTATAAAAGCATAAAAAATTTAAAAAAATGGAATGAGAAAAAAGGTTCTTCTTTTCAATTCAGAAAACTTTCAGATAATAATTCAAAGTTTTTCAATGATATTTATGTAGCTTACAAAAAGATATATTATAATGAACGAAAATTCGACAATATTTTTTTTGGGTTCATGATCTCTCCGCACTTTTTTAAAACAAGAATATTAACTGATATAAAAGAGCAAAGTTTTTATAAATCAAGTGTTAAATTATTTTTTCTTGATAAAAACGATATCAGAATTAATCCAAAAGACCAATACATATTTAAATTGATTTCCATACCTTTTGAAAAATTATTCCCTGAAAAATCTCTTATTCTATTTTCAAATCAAAAAAAATATTTTATGAGAATTGTTCAAAAGGAAATGTGGATAAGTTATGGCTTGATCTTTGCTTTGATCATAATGCTCATACTTGCCATTTACTTCTCTTATAAATACATCTCCAGGGAGACAGAAATAGTTAGATTAAAATCTGAATTCGTAGATAGCGCTTCCCATACACTAAAAACCCCTTTAACACGCATCCGCATGCTAACCGAAAAAGTCAAACTTGGCTGGATTATGGATAAATCAAAAAAAGAGGATTATCTTGAGACCATAATTCAAGAAACAGACTTTATGAGTGATATGATTAACAATATGCTCGATTTTTCAAAGATTGAATCAGGGAAAAAAGAATATGAGTTCAAAAAAGGGTATATTCAAGGTGTTCTACAAGATATTGTCAAGCAATATTCAGGATATTTAAAAAAACTTAAATTCAAATTTGAAGTAAAGATTGAAAAAAACCTTCCTCCCTTTTTCTTTGACCCTAATGCTATAAAAATAATCATTATCAATTTATTACAAAATTCAATAAAGTATTCAATAACACATAGATATATTGAAATAAATCTTTTTAAAAGAGGGTTTAATGCCGTTATTGAAGTAAAAGACAGAGGAATGGGTATAAAAGAAGAGGATTTGCAGCATGTTTTTGAAAAATTCAATCGTACAAATAGCTCCAGGGTTAAAACTCTTGAAGGTAGTGGCCTGGGATTATTTCTTGTCCAACATGCAGTAAAAGCTCACAATGGGGAGATAAAAGTTAAAAGCAATCTTGGGAAAGGAACTGTTTTTATTGTTTCTATTCCTATTAATGATAAATCAAAAAAAGGCGGTTAAAATGAAAAGTATCCTTATCATTGAAGATGACAGAACAATTCTTGAAGGTCTGGAAGATACCTTTAAATTTCATGGTTTTGAAGTTTCAACTGCTTTAAATGGGCTGGATGGACTTAATTTGTTTGAAAAGAAAGGACCTGATTTAATTATTTTGGATATTATGCTACCAGAACATGATGGTTTTGAAATCTGCAAAAAGATAAGGGAACAAAACAAACGAATACCTATCATAATCTTAACTGCAAAAAGCCAGGAAAGTGATAAACTTCTCGGATTTGAACTGGGAGCTGATGATTATGTTACAAAACCTTTCAGCATAAAAGAATTGCTTGCAAGAGTGAATGCTGTTTTGAAAAGAATAGACAATAAAACGGAAAAGCATTATAAAATCAAAAATATTGATATTAATTTTAAAAATTTCGAACTCAAAAAAGATAACAAAACCTTTCAACTCTCTCCAAAGGAATGTGAAATTTTAGAACTACTTGTAAACAACCCGAATGAAGTAATATCAAGAAACAGGATTATTGATGATATATGGGGAGATGATTACTTCCCGAGCCCCAGAACAATAGACAATTTTATCCTTAAATTAAGGAAAAAGATCGAAGATAACCCCAAATCCCCAATGCACATCATTACAGTTCATGGAGCTGGATATAAATTTAAATTCTAATGACAAAATAATGACAAATTTATAAAGAAAAAAAGACTTTTTTTTCATCTATTTATATTATTATTTATTCAGGAGGTATTATGAAAAAAATATTATTAAGAATTCTATTAATTTTACTTGCTTTACTGGTTATTTATACTATATTCAACCAGTTTGATATTGGGAAGAGTTCAGCTCAATTTACTCTGCTGAATGATATCCCAAAAGCCAATTTTGAAAAAAATAATGGTTTTTATATTCTCTGGGCTCTGTCAGAACCGCTTGACATTGACATATCTTCAAGCAAGATTATTAATAAATATAGAAAACTTTTTGACCCCAAGC
Organism: archaeon; assembly: GCA_030612665.1. Classification (GTDB taxonomy): domain Archaea; phylum Nanobdellota; class Nanobdellia; order Pacearchaeales; family UBA284; genus JAUWNL01. Next base: position 1,323 of record JAUWNL010000031.1, on the reverse strand, counting down.
ATGATACAGACAAGAATATTTCTGATTTTAACAGCAAAAAATATAAAAAAATGTACAAAACATATTTAGGAAAATATAGAAAAATTGGAATTAATTTCCCAATAGGTATTAATAAAGACCGATCCAAATATATTCTGTCAATAAAAAATAAACTATTATCTATTGATCCTTATTTGAAAATTTTCCTGGAACGCTACACAAAAATGCTTAATACAAAAGTTTTTCAAGATTTTACAGCATTAAGAGCTGATGCTCCTTTGCCAAATCTGCTCGCATGGCTCCATGCATCAAAATTATATACTTCTGTTAATATGTTAACCGCTCTTGAAGGGAATTGGAGAAAAGGTGTTTCAAAGATTTTAGATCAATTAGACTTTTCAAAAAGGGCTGTAAAAGGAAGCAGGGTTTTAATAACAAACCTCGTTAGTAAAGCAATAATGCAAATATCACTACAATCACTTTCCAGTTTAATGAACCAGAAAGAATGTCCGACTGATATTTTTGAAATGGTTTTAAAAAGAATGCCTACGCTTAAATATGAAGAATTCGGAACCAGGACTTCTTTTATGTGCGAATATCTTTGGGTTATTTCAAACTATATAGAAAAGGGTGTTTATAAAGATAAAAACATAAGCCTTTTCAAGCGATTACTCTTAAAATTGTTCATGCAAAAAAATAGAACCAAAAAATACTTCATTAATTTTTTTGAAAAATATATAAAAATCGAAGAAACCCTTCCATATAAATGGGAATCAGATCAAAAAGAGGAAAAAGCATTAAATTCCGGATTGTTCTGGTGGCTGCAGAACCCTGCTGGCAAAGTGTTCTTTAACTATAATAATATGAATCTGAATACTATTATATTTAAATCTTATGCAAAAAAAGCAATGTATGACATTGTTAAAATTTCTGCTGAGCTCCATTTGAATTATACACCGGAAACACCAGTTCAGGAGATATTGAATGGATTAAACTACTACAAAAACAATATAGATCCCTGTTCAGGAAAACCTTATATATGGAATGAACAACAACAGATTTTGTACAGTATTGGAACAGATAGAAAAGACAATCAAGGTCAAACTAATAACTATACACAAATAGAGAATACTGATATTGCCTTTCCAGTAATCCTTTATGTCAGAATTGATTAAATTCAAATAAAGCCAGAATCGGATTATCTTCAATTTTAAATCCAATATCATTCAAAACAGGAAAATATTCTTTATACTTATCAAGTTCTTCAATACCATTAATAACTAAAATTACCCCTTTATCATAAGAGCCTGAAATCGAAAAAAATAATTTCTTTATGTATAATTC
>JAUWNL010000024.1 GCA_030612665.1 archaeon | reverse complement strand
TCATTATTCTTAAATCTCTTCAAATATCTTAAAACATCATTTAAAAAATTACAAAAAGACTTGTCATCTTTATAGTTTTCTTCCAAAACCTGATTAAAAAGATGATCTTTTACTCCTGATTCCCAAGGGTTCATAAAATCTAAATGATATTCATTTTTCTTTCCTTTACTTATTCTATCAATATCTTTTTTTATAATTTCTATAATTTTATCCAGGGCATCGCCTTTTTTAAGAATATTGAAAGTATATCTAACTTTCCACATTGTTTGCTCTTCAGAAGGCTCTTCAAAAAGACCAACCTTAGATGAAAGTGCATTAATCATCTTATTAAAATGAGAGAGACATATAAATATTTTATCGTAATGAAAAGTTATTTAAATTTATCCAATTATAGATTATTATGAAAAAGAGCTTTACAAAAGAGGAAGCAAAAGAAATTGGTGAAAAACTAGGTGTTAAATGGGACAAATTTGATGTAGAAGAGTTCAGAAAAGGAATGGACATTGAACTTGAACACGGAACAGTGAATTCTGTAACAAATGTTACAAATGATGATCCATTATTAACTGGAAAAATAACTTTAGCTCATTTAAATGAGATTAGGGATTACAACACCAGACTACTAAAGATGGAAGAAGAAGGTGAAGAATTCTGGGATGAAAAAGAAAAGGAGCATAACAGCTCCCCGCATATTTTTTAAGAAAAAAATCATTTAAAAAGCTTTATAAAGGAGTCATTTTTAAATAAGGGATAAGCCTTTATAAAGGATGATTGAGGCTGAAGAAAAAATGGTTAATAAAACAAAATTAAAAATACAGAATATCGTCGCTACAACTTCTCTTAATACAAAAGTTCCTCTTGTTAAACTTATGAGAAGCCAGAGTAATACAGAATACAACCCTGAACAATTTCCAGGTCTCGTTCTTAGAATTAAAAAACCTAAGAGTGCAGTACTTGTGTTTAGTTCAGGAAATCTAGTATGTACTGGAACAAAAAGCATTGTTCAAGTCAAAGAAGTCATTGTTCAAGTTATAAAACAACTTAGGAAGATAGGAGTTAAAGTCAAAGGCAAGCCAAAGATAAATGTCCAGAACATAGTTGCTAGTGGTGCAATAAAATATATGCTTAATCTTAATGAAATAACACTGAGTTTAGAAAATACTGAATATGAACCAGAACAATTTCCAGGGCTTGTATATAAACTTGACGAGCCAAATGCAACTTTCTTGTTATTCAGTAATGGCAAGTTAGTATGTACTGGAACAAAGAACAGAAGACAACTTGATGAAGCAATGAAACAACTACTCAAGAATATAAGACCTTTAGTAGTAGGTAGAAGAAGAAAAAAGTAGAGAAAGTAGGTAATATAAGCAAGAGGGAAGAAAAGAAAGCAGAGAAAAGAGAAGGAGCTAGAGGGAGTATAAAAGTTATATGGAAGTATAACAATATATAAATATAAAAATAGTTTATTTTTATTACTTTTTGCTTTTTATCTTTATTTTGGCAAAGGAGGCAAATATAATGGTTGAGGACTTAATCATAGAATCTAAAGAGTTTTTTGAATACTATAAAAAAGAGATAGGAAGGCATGCCAAGCGTGGGGAGAAAGCTATCCAAGTTTGTTTTCAAGATATAGCTTCTTTTAGTCATGTTTTAGCAGACCAACTCCTATCAAAACCAGAAGAAATGCTCTCAATTCTTGAACTTGCTCTTGATGAAATGGGTTTAGTAAGCAATGCCAAAGTCAGGCTCGTAGATCTTCCAAAATCTCAGGAAATAAGGATTAGAGAAATCAGGGCAAAACATTTAGGAAACATGATTGTCATAGAAGGAATAGTCAGACAAGCATCAGAAGTCAGACCACAGATAGTAAATGCAAAATTCGAATGTCCTAGCTGTGGCACAGTCATAAGTGTTCTACAAATTGAAACTAAATTCAGGGAACCCTCAAGATGTTCATGTGGAAGAAGAACAAATTTTAAACTTATTAATAAAGAAATGGTTGATGCTCAGAGGCTTGTTATTGAAGAAAGTCCTGAAAGCCTTACAGGCGGAGAACAACCAAGAAGAATTAATATTTTTCTCAAAGAAGATTTAGTTAACCCTAAAATGGAAGAAAAAACAAACCCAGGAGCAAGAATAAAAATTATTGGCTTACTCAAAGAAATCCCTGTTCCCCTTAAGACTGGAGCAATTAGCACAAGATTTGATTTAGCAATGGAAGGAAACAATGTAATCCCCATTGAAGAAACATTTGAAGAAATTGAAATCAGCGAGGAAGATGAAAGACAAATCCGCGAACTTGCGAGTGATCCAGATGTATATAAAAAACTTCAAGCGAGCATTGCTCCAAGTGTTTATGGTTATGAAGAGATTAAATTATCCCTCGCATTACAACTTTTTGGGGGAGTTAAAAAAACAAGAAGTGATAATACAAAGTCTAGAGGAGATATTCATGTATTGCTTGTAGGAGATCCAGGAGTTGCAAAGTCAGTAATCTTAAAGTTTACATCAACAATTTCATCAAAAGGGAGATATATAGTTGGGAGAGCAACATCTGGAGCAGGCTTAACAGCAACAGTTGTGCGTGATGAATTTCTTAGAGGCTGGAGTCTTGAGGCAGGAGCAATGGTTTTAGCTAATCATGGTATTGCTTGTATTGATGAACTTGAAAAAATGTCAGAACATGACAGAAGTGCAATGCATGAAGCCATGGAACAGCAGACTGTTACAATAAGTAAAGCTAATGTTCAAGCAACTCTCAGAGCAGAAACATCAGTTCTTGGTGCAGCAAATCCAAAATTTGGCAGATTTGATCTTTATCAAACAATAGCTTCACAATTTGACATGCCTCCAACTCTTCTCAATAGATTCGACCTCATTTTTGTTATGAAAGATATTCCAGAAAAAATTAAAGATGAAGCAATAGCCACACATGTCTTGCTCGAACACAGAAGTGCTATGGGAAAACCTCCAATTGAACCAGAACTCTTGAGAAAATATGTTGCTTTTACAAAACAAAAAATAAAACCAGAACTTACTGAGAAAGCTGTTGAAGAAATAAAAAGATATTATGTTGATTTAAGAAGCTCGCCAGCTGTTTCAGAAGAACGAATCAAAGCAATTCCAATAAGTGCAAGACAATTAGAAGCCTTAATCAGACTTTCAGAAGCAAGTGCAAAAATTAGACTCAGTAAAAAAGTAACAAAACAAGATGCTCAACGCGCAATAAACATTCTCCATTTTTCATTACTTCAAATAGGTTTTGACAAGGAAACAGGCCAGATAGACATTGATAGAATTGCTACAGGAATTCCAGCAAGCCAAAGAAGCAAGATAATTCTTGTTAGAGATACAATACAAAAATTTGAATCAAGATTTGGAAAATTAATCCCAATAGAAGAATTAAAGAGAGAATTAGGAGAGAAAATTAGTGAAGATGCTCTTGATGAAGCAGTAGATAAATTAAGAAGAAGTGGGGATATCTTCATACCTAAACGAGGTTATATCCAGAGGGTTTAAAAAAATAAAATGCCAGAACAGTCAGAAGAAAATAAAAATCAACCAATACAACCACCGCCACAAAAAAATAATAGTCCTACACCGAGGACAACAATAAAAAGAAGAACAGCTTACAGACTTTTTATTGGCATGATATCTCAAGGAAGACCAGAATTTAGAGACACTAGATTTATATATTCCTCAATTAACCACAAAGAAACTACAAGGGTAAACATATTTGGAAACATCATAGACAAATTCATGAGCGAACAAAAACCTTATGGTTCCTTGACAATTGATGACGGCACAGGTACAATCAGAATAAAAACTTTTTCAGATTCATTAAATTTAATCAAAGATCTCAATCAAGGAGACACAATAAATGTTATAGGCAAACTTGCTTATTTTAATGATGAGATTTATATTCTTCCTGAAATAGTCAAAGAATCATCCATCACCTGGCTTATCGCCAGAAAACTTGAACTTGAAAAAGAATTTGGGAAAGACATAGTCAAGAATCTGAGTGACCAACAAAGAGAAGAACAAATTCAAAAATATCAACAAGAAAAAGAACCAGAAAAACAGCCAGAACAATCTCACCCTCAGCCACAACAAGAAGCACAACAATCAGAAACAACAGAAGAAAAAATAGGAACAATAGAACCAAATAATCCAACAAATCAAAATCAAAATCAAACAACAAACATAAAAGATGAAATTCTCAATAAAATAAAGGAAAGTGAACCAGAAGGAATTGATATTGATAAGATAATTATGGCACTTAACAAGCCAGTTGATGATATCAATAACACAATAACTTCTTTGCTGGAATCAAATGAAGTCTATGAACCTAAGCCAGGCAGATTAAGAATACTTTAAGAAAAGCTTTAAAAATCTCTTTCTGCTTTAAAAAGAGATGGATGATAAAAAATATAATGAACTACTTGAAGAACTTTACAAAAAAGTTAATCAGGTAAAGACAACTGGAAGATTCGAAATTCCAAAAGTTACGGGGCATATTGAAGGCAACAAAACAATTGTTGATAACTTTCAAGACATATGCAATATCTTAAGAAGAAAGCCAGAACACCTTGCAAAGTTCTTATCAAGAGAATTAGCAACCCAATCAATAATTAATAAAGGAAGAATTATTCTTAATAGGAAATTACCAAGCGGCAAAATTAATGAAAAGATCCAAACATATGCAGATGAATTTGTGATATGCAAAGAATGTAAAAAACCAGATACTGAATTAATCAAAGAAGGTAAATACACATACCTTCATTGTCTTGCATGCGGTGCAAAACATCCCGTGAGAAGCAAAATTCAATAAAAGACAAGATTTAAAAAACAAAAAATCTTAATAAGATATAAATAAAAACAGAGGAGGAAAAATAAATATGGCAAAACCAAAACTAAGTTTTTATGACGTAAAAACAAAAAAGAAATTTGAGACAGATAATTATAAAGTTGTTGAGAGAAAAGGAAGGTTTTTTGCAGTAGCAAAATCCCCTACAGGAACACATGAATGCTGGAGAGTCTTATCAAAAGATCAGGCTGCAAAATTAAAATAGATAAAATAGACTTTTTTATTAATTAGATGTCTTTAAAGGAAAAGCTTAAAAAGAATGATTCTTACTTCATAAAATGTTAGTAAAGATCCATGAAGCTTATCGAAAAATTATTGCTATTTGTGATTCTGAACTTCTAGGTAAAAAATTTGAACAAGATAATCTTCAAATTGATATTAAAGACGGATTCTATAAAGGAAAAGAACTAAAAGAAGAACAAGTTCTTGAAATCATTGAAGAAAGCAAGAAAGAAGATGCTTGTTTTAATATAGTGGGAAGAGAATCAATATCAGTAGCACTCAAAGCAGAAATAATCAATGAAAAAAATATCATAACTATCCAAAATATTCCCCATGCTCTTTCTCTATTATAATAAAAATAATAAAACAAATTTTCTGTAAGATTCTTGATGAAACAATATTCATCCTGTTTAAAGAATTAGCTAGGAATAAAGTAAAAATTAAAATATAAAAAACATTTATAAACCAATTCTCTTTTTTCTTTAGATGTATAAAGGTAGAGGAAAGAAAAAGAAAAAGAAATATGAGAGACAAGAAGAAGAAATAATAAGAAGAGTTCCTCTTCCAAAAGGAAAACAAGTTCTAGGCATTCTTGAGCAAAGACTCGGAGCTAACCACATGCTAGTTAAATGCCTTGATGGTAAATCCAGAAATTGCCGTGTACCCGGTCGCCTTAGAAGAAGATTATGGCTTAGAGAAGGAAATATAGTTATTGTAGAACCATGGGAAATCGGGGGCGATAAGAGGGGAGATGTTATTTTAAAATATCACCAGACTCAAGTTGAATGGTTAAAAAAGAAAGGTTTTCTTAAAATAACTAAAGAAGAATTCTAAAATGGGGGGGAAACACAATAAAAAAATAGAAATGATAGAAGATGTATTGTTTAAATTTAAAAGAAAGTAAGAATGGACATCCAAGGATGCGAACCCCGATTATGCTATGTTTAAAAGCCATAGGCATCCACATAGCTCCTCCAGGCAACTCTTACAATAGAAGAAGTAATAAAGGATTTATAAAATTTTTGGTATAGAAAAAAGCAAAATGAAAGATTTATTTTTTAATAAAAAAGGGTTCTCAAGAATTATGAAATTAAAAAAGAAGATTGAAAAAGAGTTAGATATAAAAATCAAGCCAGAAAGGAATAAAATCACAATTGAAAGTGAAAAAGAAGATACATATCTTGAGTATATTAGTTCGAAAATCCTTGAAGCTCTCGCACTGGGATTTGATTTTAATATAACAATGCAACTTAAAGACATTAATTTCAATTTTATTAAAATAGACATCAAAAGTTTTGTCAGAGAATCAAGACTTAACGAAGCTATATCTCGAACAATAGGTACAAAAGGAAAAACAAAAAAGCTTATCTCAGAACTAAGTGATTGTGATGTCGTAATTCATGATCATATTGTAGCAGCCATAGGGCCAAGTGACAATGTTGAAATAGTTAATCAAGCCCTCATCTCATTAATCCGTGGTTCAAAGCCATCATCAGTTTATAGTTTTCTTGAAAAAAGCCGCGGGAAACTTAGAAAACTTTCTGAAGAAGATATCAAAGAAATGATTAAAAAAGAAAATAGAGATAAAGAAAAAGATTAAAAAGAATAAAAAGAATAAAAAAGAAAGTTTATAAAACACCCGCACTTCTTTTTTTCATGCCTCGGTAGCTCAGTGGTGGAGCATACGGCTGTTAACCGTGGGGTCGTAGGTTCGAATCCTACCCGGGGCGCTTTATGGCAACATTAAAGGAAGGGGAGAATAAATGCCAACTTTATGTTATTTAATTAATGAATTTGAAATAGAACATAATCAAAGGCTACACTATCGAAATGAACGTAGGTTAAGCATGTTTCATAAATCTATAGTTAAACTAAGAGAAGAAAAGAGATATCATAAAATAATGGATAAAGAAATAAATTTTGAAATATTAGGTAACTTAATTGACAGTGAGAAAAAAGTCGTCTATAAATCCATACTTAGAGAGATAAGAGAATTTGGATTAAATCATAATTTGATTTAATAAGATTTATAAATAAACCGTGTGTTTTGCTTTCATGGGCCTGTAGCTCAGCCTGGTTTTAGAGCACTACGCTGATATCTAAGTTACAGCCTGCATGGAGGTGATGCATCTGGAGTTTTACTCCACTGTGACTAAGAAAACAATCTTCGGATTGTCAGAAACGTAGGGGTCCTGTGTTCAAATCACAGCAGGCCCATGCCATACCCCTTCAAAATGAAAAAGAGGAAAGAGATGAGAAAGAAAAATAAAAAAAGAGAAAGAGATAGAAGCAGAAAAAAAGTTATAGAAATACCCCTTCCTGGAAAAAATTATGGAATGAGTAAAGGAAATAGAATTCTCCTCATTATATTATTGATAATAATATCTTTTTTAGCACTAGTCATGTTTCTAAATCTTTTTGAAGCTGAGAAAATTGTGTTGATAAAGTCTGAGCCAACAATAGAATATTATCACCCAAAATTTGTCTCATTCGAGAATTCAACATATATTTCCATGTATCTGCCTGCTGTTGATGAAAATGGTCAAGGAATTATAACGACCCTTGGAGTTGAAGCTGTTCCAGGCTCAGGGAGAATTCTTGTTGATATTGAAAATCTTGTGTTCTGGGATGACACACAATCAAGTATTAGAACAGCGAGAGAAGTAGTAGAAAAAATAACAAAGAAAAACATGAGTGATTATGATCTTATTTATACAATATACACTGACGCTAATATGGTGGGCGGTCCTAGTGCAGGTTCAGCCATAGTTATTGCAACAATAGCAGTAATTAATAACCAGACATTAAATGAAAATGTGATGATAACTGGGGCAATTAATTCAGATGGGACAATTGGTAAAGTAACTGCAATAAAAGCAAAGGCAGAGGCAGCTAAACAGATTAATATAACTAATTTTTTAGTTCCACCTGGACAGACTAAAGAAACATATTATGAAATAAAAAAATCTTGCAATAAAATTGGTCTTGCAGAAACATGCACAATTGAACAAATTCCAAAAGAAAGAGACATAAGTGAACAAATAGGAATAACATTAACAGAAGTTTCAACAATCGAAGAAGCTATGAAATATTT
>JAUWNL010000016.1 GCA_030612665.1 archaeon | reverse complement strand
AGGAATGTGCTCATTGTTTCCTTGAATTAGACTTGACTAAAGGATATACAGAATATGATTGGGAACAATTAAGTCCAGAACTTCAGGAAGAACTTGGTCTTGAAGAAACAACGAAATTCTTCCGCTTCATGATAAGATGTGCTGACAGCAGAGAAAATAAAATGACAGAAGAAAATACTTTAGATTATTCATTCTTTGTAATTCCACCTTATGAAATGGAATTAATTAAACCAGAAGATTATTCCTCTACTTATGAAATCAATCCTGAAATAGAAGTCACAAGCACTAGAAATACTAATTGTAGATATCAAACTCTTAAATTAACTGATGGCGCAACCTCATGTCCAAGAACTCTTCCTGATTGGGAAGACATGATTGACATAGACGGAACTTTTGATAAAGAACATTTCGGAGAAGTTCAAGAAGACTTAGAGCCAAGTATTCAAGGAACACCTTATTGTATGTATGTAAAATGCCGTGACCAATGGATCCTTGAAAGATATGATTATCATTTCTTCAAACTATTCCAAGATGTTTACAATCCAAAAATAATAAGAATGTACCATGATATCTTTGCCGGAGACTATCTTCTAATAGAAACAAATGAAGATACAATTTGTGTTTATGGAACAGATGATGAAATAGAATGTAATTATGCATTTAATGAAGGGACAGAAATGACAGGAACAAACTCAACAATACATACAGCTTACTGGAGCCTTGACCATCTTTATTACATTAGATGCCAAGACCAATGGGGCAATGTTCCAAGCAAAGGAACATGCACAGCAATAATCAATCCTTTTGAAATTCCAACATTTCCTTTCTGAAAGGAATAAAGGAATTAGAATTCTAAATTTAATTTAATTAACCGAAAAGCTTAAAAAGTTAAAATTGGTTATATAAATTAACAATAAGAAGAAGAAAAAAGTAACAATAAAAAGGAAATAATAAAAAGGAAATAAGAAGATGGAAGAAGCTAAAGAATTATTAGAAACTATAAGGGAATACTTCAAAAAAGCAGAAGAAGCTAAGAGAGATCATTCATATAATGTTGCAGTTACTTTATATTTTAAGGCAATAGCTGTACTTATTGATTTGTATATTTTAAAAAAAGAAGGATTTATTCCTTCTAATCATAATGAAAGATTTAGACTTCTTGAACTAAAATATCCTTTAGTTTACAAGATTCTTGATAAAGATTTTCCAGTTTATCAACGAAGTTATAGAATTAAATTAACAAAAGAACACTCAATCATTCTTGAAAATGATTTTAAAACAATTGTTAAATTCACAGCTATTAAAATTAGCTAAAGAATTTAAAAAGCAACATAAGGAAATATGGGATATTGCCATTTATGGCTCTGTTATCAGAGGAAAAATAATTGCAAAAGATATTGATGTTGCTATAATTTTTTCATCTTCAGAAAAATTAGAAAAAAAATTAACTCTTTCTCAATTATTAAGAGGAAAAATGAAAAAATTGATTAAATATGATATAGATGTTAAGGGAATAGATATAAATGATCTATTTAATAGTTCTTTCATTGCAAGAAAAGCGATAATTGCAGAAAGTTTTTTACTTATACAAAAAAAATTCTTACATGAAATTTTTGGATTTGAAAATTTTTGGATTTTTTCTTATTCACTAAAAGGATTAAATGCTTCAAAAAAGATGATGTTTCATTATAGTTTGCGTGGAAGAAGGGGCCAAAAAGGCTTACTTTATCTCTCAAAATCTATTTCATTAGGCAAGGGAGTAATTAAAGTGCCTTTACAATACAGCGAAGAATTCAAAGAATTTTTTGAAAAAAATAATATAAAATATAAAATCTATCATGGTTTACTTTATTAACCAATTTCTAAGAAAAGGAGCTATTGGTTTATTTAAAAAATGGTCAAGATTTCACTGAAACTTACAGAAAGGCTTTTGAAAGAAAAGGGAGCTTTAAGGGTTAGTAAAGAAGCTAAGAAATTGCTTGCAAAAACCTTAAAAGAAGAAGCAGAAAAAATAGCTTTTATTGCAATAAAAAATGCTCAACATTTTGGCAGAAAATTAATAACAAAAGAGGACATTGAATTTGCAAAAAAACAATTAAATCAATCCTTTTGAAAATCCAACATTTCCTTTTTGATTAATTTTAATTACTTTTTATAATTAGGATATAATTTTGATAAATCAACTAAACGACAAGTATAAGATCCCTCACCATACATATCATGAGCTATTTCTTTAGCTAAATTTTCTAGACTTTTTCTATTCCACTTATTATCACAATAATTTATCCCAATCGAACAATGCCCCTTATATTCATTTTTATAAACAAAAACAATATGACCATAGTCCCCATTTTTTGGCTTTATACTCAAACCCAAAGGTTCATATCCATCATCACTTAGAATAGCTGCAGGGGAAACTGTTCCACCTTTACAATCTGTAGCTTTTCTTTCATGGATTTTGCTAAAAGCTAGAGAATCTGATATATTTTTTTCACATTTATATCCTTTATATCCTAAGTAACATCTACAATAAATTTCAGCTTCAAAAGGAGTATCTAAACTGTCTATTACAGTTTGAAAATCTTTTTTTGAAATCCTTTCAACCTTTTGATAAGGATTTTCTCTTGGTTTTTCCTTTTTGAATATAGGACTTCCATTTTTAGCTCTTACTATATTTTGTCCAGCACCGGGATTTATGGACCTTGATATCCTTGTCTCCCCAAATTTTACTTCTATTGTTGGTCTTCTTGTATAAACCATAGGAACAATATCTTTTTTATGATTTGTAAAGAATGAATACGGTAAATCTTTTTTTTCCAATCTTTTTTCTACTTTAACATCAAATTCTTTTATAACAGGGTCAAGTTCACTTTTCTTAATCTCTCCAAATCCTATAATGGCCAACAAACCCATATTAAATATCGCCATGCCCCTTAATAAACGATTTTCTTTAAAACAATTATAGAATGCCTCACAATCCTTTTTAACATAATCTTTAATAGAATTAAATCTATTTTCTCTAAATTCTTTTTCTATTTTTCTATAAAGATTTTTAATCTTTCCAATTGTCATAAATTTCAAAGAATAAATCAATTTTTAAACCTTTCTATTGTTACTACAACAAAGTAATTAAAATAAGTAAAGAAATGGGTCCGGAGGGATTCGAACCCCCAACCACTGCTCTGGAGGCAGTTATTTTGAGCCATTAAAACTACGGACCCTTAATCAAGTTAGATAAAATTAATTTAAATATCTATCGTGATTGATGTCATTACACAATAAAGAGTTTATTATTTACTAAAATATAAAATAAAAAAGAAAAATAAAAAAAAACAAAAAAAACAAAAAATAAAAGTTATTTACTCGTTTTGTCCTGTTTGTATTTGTCTGATAACTGGTTCAGTTTGTGCTTGGGTTTGTATTGCTTGTCCAGTTGTTCCAGCTTGTGCTTCAGCTCTTTTATATACAGGCAGCTTGAAAGCAGAGTAAGCAGTTACATCCCAATTGCCTTCATATTGACTTTCTTCGAGAACAAGTGAGCCATAATCAATCTCAATATGGTCGTACTTATTTCTTTCTATACTTAAAGTGCCGATAGGTTCAATCTGGGTTGTATCAACTTCTTCTATAACCTCGGTTGTTTCTTCTTCTGATACCATGCCAAAAGCTTTTCTTAAACCAAGTAAAAAACCTCTCTTGGTTCTTGTGGTTATTTTTATAGCTCCTAGCTTATAGACATCAAACTCTGCAGTTTCTTCTGTTATTTCTTTTGCAACAAGCCTGTAAGTTTCATGATTAGCACCTTTGCCAACAATCATCAAACCAGCAACCATGCCATCTTCAGATTCAACAGCTTCTACTTTCTGTTGAAGCATTTCCCTTATCTGTATTTTTGCTTGTTCAACAGTCTCAGTTTCTTTGATAGATTTAATTTCTGCAACTGTTTGATCATTTATTACAGAAAGAAGTTTGCCAAATCTTTGTCTTGTTAAAACTAACCTAAGCTGTTCAGCTTCTGTGCCATCTTCACTGATAACAAAGCCATTAAACACGCTTGCAACTTTAACAATAGGCATCTTAATGTTTGTTTCAATTTCCTTTTTAAGTTCAACTTCTTCACTTGAAATTGGAAGTTCTTCAATAGAAACTTCTTGGGTTGTTATTTCTTCTGCTAAAGCAAAACTAGAAGTTGCCAAAATCAATACTAAAAAGCTTACACAAAGCAAACTTAATATTTTGTTCATTTTATTTTCCCTCCCATGATTTATTTTTAAATATTTTTTTGTTCATTCTTTTATTCCCCTATTTTATCTCGGAATGCGAGTGAGTTTTTGAATGATATGAGCAGGATAATTCTCTACATACTGATTCAATAAGTACATAATATTCTGGTTCCATTTTCTTAGCAAAAGATAAGGCAACATTATATTTTTTCTCTGCTAAGGAAGTAATAATTTGGTCAGCATGAGCTTTTCCCCTGAATTCTGCCAATTTTTCTTCAGCTTTTTCCGGATTTTCATCGAATCTATCTTTTAAGATTTCAAAGATATTAGTGAATCTTTTATCTTCTTTCTTAAATTTGAGAATTTCAGATTTTTCATTTTCATAATCCCTTCCTGGAACATATTTTTCATCTGTTGCACTTAGCCCCATAGCACCATTTGCAAATGCATCTTTAGCAAAATCTACAAGGTCTGCGAGAAAATCAATTTCACTTGTTTTACATTCTCCAACATATTCTTTTTCTAAGATTTTTTCTAAAATTGAATCAGCAAATTCAGGAATTCTTGATTTATCTAATTCCAATAATTTTCTAGGTCTTTTTACTATTTCACTTAAAAATTGTTTTGATGGTTCTGAAATTTCTTTATGTCCATTACCAATATACCTTAAAGAATGTTGGCCCACATAATATTGATCTCCAGTTTCTTTTATTTTTATTATTATGCATCCATACAATTCATCAGAATAAGGAGATTTATCATACTGTTTTTCAAGAACTTCAACAGTATAATCTTTAGCTATCTTATTTACTGCATACTTAACTAATTCTTCTAGAGTCTGGACAATATACTCCCCTAATTTAATTGATCCAGCATTGAAATGTTGTTCAAGATGAAGCTCTTCCTTTTTTGTCTTCTTATCTAAAGGAGAAAATCCACATATTTTATTCTGAACATCTCCTTCTGTCATAAATCCTTCAATCTCTGGTTTTTTATTTTTCTCAGCCATTTTATATCACATAAACTTTTTGTTTTCCCTTTTTTACCTCTTTTTCTTCTTCACCTTTTACTTCATTTTTTAAATTATATAATGCAATCAAATAACGTATCTCTACTACTTTTTTCACAATTTCTTTTCCTTCATTAATATCAACTATTTCATCCAGTATAGGTAGAGGATGCCAATTTCCATTATACTTTATTTGAATATTTCCTTCTTCTCTTCTAATAATTATATCTAAATTTGGATCTATTTTATCTGATAATGTCATTTTCTATAGAAATCACAATCTGGAACCATATAAAAAAGCAAGGCGGAACAAACTGGAACAATGTGGAACAAAGAAAACTACTGTTTTTCAACTTTTTTATCAAAATTCTTATTAATCTGGATGATGTTTGTCTTTCCAAGACTTTTCTTTACAATTAGATTCTTATTTTCAAGATTCACAAGATGTCTCGACAAAGAAACCTTTGGAATTTTTGTGAGATGTTGTAGTTGATTCTGCTTAAGTTTTTTATGTTCAAGCAACTCTTTTATTATTTGATTCTCTCGTTCATTGAGAGTTGCCCTAATGGGCTTTAATTTCTCAGCTAAGGTATTTATCTTTTTCTTTCCTGGCTTTTGTTTCTGCTTTTTTGGTTCTCTTTTCTTTCCATTCTTTTTTCTAAAGAATAACCAAATTAAGATTATAATCCCTGCAGCAATGACTGCCCCAATTAAAAAATAAATACTATTATCCCTTTTTTCATTGATTCCTACTTCATAATCAAATCCTATTTCTAGAACAAGATTAGTTCCAATAAATTCAATAATAATATTCTCCCCGCCAATGCTTGTAAAAGAATCCAAATTTGAATCAATATTTCCAAGCTTTGCATTTTCAGGCAAAATGATCTTAACATAAGAACTAGAAAATTCCTGGTCAAGACTTAATGAAAAAGTCCATATGCTTCCTGACTTACTTGTCAGCTCTTGTGTGTAGCCATAAAAAGTTTGATCTTTTTTTTCATATTCAATATCCTTTATCCCAGGATCTTGTGTTGATGAACCAACAATCAAGGCAGAGCCGTCCTCAAACATATTAATCTGAACAATAATCTCTTCTTGAGCAAAAACACAAGTGATTAAGATGATTGCTAGGAAAAATAAAATTAATTTTCTCATTTTATTTTATATTTAATCAAACAATTTTGTATTTTTTAATTTTGCCCTTTCAAGGGAAATAGAATAACTCTTTTCAGTTTCATCAAGATGTTCTGGTTTGATAAAAAACCATCCCTGGCGCATGAATTTGATTGCAAATAAAGGAGTCAAACCAAATTTATCTGAAAATTCAAGAAAACTTTTGAATTGTTCTTTGCTTATATACTTTTTTCCTTTTTTTGTGGTTTTAACCTCAATAGCATGTCTTTTTTTTGTATTTCCAGCTAACAAATCACAACTTGGTTCAGGAATACTTCCAGAGCCAGCAACACGACAACAGGCAAATCCCTTATCCCACAAAATATGCAATAATTCACGTTCAGCAGCTATACCTCTTTTCTTATTCATGATAACACTAATATCACAAATTATTTAAAGCTTTTTCATTCTAAAATTTAAGCAAGGTTAGGGCAAAATGTCTGGAAAATTAAGAGATATAATAGCAACTGGATTAATATTTGTAAGTTCTGCTTTTGCAACAAATACCACTTTAGTAGATAGTGTAGCAAGCTATTTTTGGCCAAAAATTCCTAGGGATGAAACTTTTGAATATTGGACATTTGAATTACCAGGAGTTACTATTTATCCTTTATTAGAAAGAACTAAACAAAATGACAAAATACGCCTCACAATACAATTCAATTGGATACAAAAAACAAAAACCCGTTCTTACAGAAAACAATTCTCAATAACAGATTCATTATATGATGGAACTATTAACTCTTCAGTGTATCTTTATGATCCAGAAGCAGCTACGTTGTATGTAGATATTAATAAAAAGACCAAACCTGTATTAGATGATACTTATTTTTATGGACTCCATGTTCTTAATGATATTATTCATAAAAAAATGAGTTATGATGATTGGAGAAAAGAGCTGATAGATCATCTCAATAAAAATGTAAATTCAACAAATCTAAAGAAAAAATAAAATGCTAATTCCAAAACAAACATTACTTGAAAAAGCTGATACTTTACTTGAAACTGTAAATGAAAATTCTGATCCCTTGAGTAGTTTATCTCTTCTTGATGTTTGCCTCAAATGGTATAATGATGAAATGAAAAAAGCAACCCTTAAAAAAGATATAGATAATGTTCTTTATTGTAAAAATAAAATCTTAGAAGTTACAGAAAAGAGGGATAAAATTATTATTCCACCCGCAGAAGATATTGATAAGCATTATTAGATATTTTAGATATCCTGTGCGAGAATAGTCGTTCGATGATTTGCCTTTGCTCTCTCTTCAGCTTTCTTAAGAATTTCCTCAATCTTTTTGTTTAGCTGTTCTGCAAGGTTTGCTGCAACACGCAACTTTACAACATCTTTAATTTTTGATTTTATTATTAGTTCTGCCATTTTCTTTTTTTATTCTTTATTCTCAGGTTTCATGAATGGGAACAAGATTACATCTCGAATGCTAGGAGAATTTGTGAATAACATAATAATCCTATCTACTCCAATTCCAATCCCACTTGCTGGAGGCATTCCATGTTTTAATGCATTAATAAAATCTTTATCTAGTCTTTGTTCCTCTGTTTCTCCTTTCTTGAATTTCTGTTCTGCTTTTTTCCAATATTCTTCAAGTTCTTTTGGATCATTCTGCTCAGAATAACTATTTCCTAGTTCCCATCCAAAAATAAATGGTTCAAAACGTTCAGCAAATCTTTCATCTTCTGATTTTGCTTTGGCTAATCCAGAAACTTCTTTTGGATAATCATAAATAATTGTTGGCTGAACGAGATGAGATTCAACTTTTTCTTCAAAAACTCTATTTATTATTTCTCCAACACCTTCACAACCAATGATGTCAACACCAATCTTCCTGGCAATCTTTTTTGCTTCTTCAATCTTCTTTACATTCATGTTTACTTTTGCATATTTTTTTATTGCCTGGAGCATTGTCAATTCCTGCCATTTTGCCAAGTCAATTTTCTTTCCTTGATACTCTAATTTTGTTGTTCCAAGAACTTTTTTGGCAATATACTTAAACATTTCTTTACAAAACTCAATGTTATCTTTATAATTTGCATAAGTCCACATAGTCTCCATTTGTAAGAATTCAGGATTATGTAATTTATCTATACCTTCATTTCTAAAATCTTGGCTAAATTCAAATATCTTTTCATAGCCACCAACAAGAAGCCTCTTAAGATAAAGTTCGTTGCTTATTCTCATATATATCTTCATGTCAAGAGCATTTAATTTGGATTCAAAGGGTCTTGCATTAGTGCCCCCATAAATTGACTGTAGAATTGGGGTTTCAACTTCGATAAATCCCTTTTCTATAAGAAATTCGCGCATTGCTCTGATGATTTTGCTTCTTATAATGAAATTTTCTTTGACTTTTGGATCCATGATTAAATCCAAGTAACGTTTGCGATATCTTTCTTCTTTATCTTGAAGTCCATGCCATTTTTCTGGCAATGGTTTTATTGACTTTGTCAACAAGGTGATTTTTTTTGCTAGAATACTTAACTCACCGCGCTTGGTTCTGAAAATTGTTCCATTAATTCCAACAATGTCTCCAGCATCAATAAACTTTTTGAAAAACTCGGCTTCTTTGGATGGAGTTTTTTTATCCTGAATGACAATTTGAATCTTGCCACTTGTATCTTGCAATGTCGCAAAGATAATTTTTCCCATATCTCTTACAATCATAATTCTCCCAGCCACAACTGCTTTTGTTTTAGTCTCAGAACCTTTTTTTAATTTGACATGTTTTTTTTGCAAGACATCACAAAAATCTTTTTTATCAAATCTATGAGCATAAGGATTAACTTTCTGCTTTCTCAAATCATTAAGTTTTTTTTCACGCTCTTTTATTATTTCGTCTTGTCTTGCCATCTTTTACTTGTTTTTATTATATTCTCTATTATCTTATCTATTATATTATTTAATATTTTTTACTTTCTTTTCTTTTTTTAAATGTTCTACGAAGTTCATATAAAGCAATATTATCTGGGTCATTTGGATCATCATCATCGCCTATTAAAAGAGGATTATATTTAGGACTTTTATGTATTTTTGATACATGAACTTGTGTTGGCATATGGGGGACTCTTACTTTTATTTCAGGTTTAAATTTTATATCAATACTTTTTTTACTCATTTTTCATCTTTTTTTCAAGCTTTCCCTCTTTTTTCTTTTTTTCATAAGGTTTTCCTGGAATACTAATTATTTCTACTACTCTATCAAATCCATAATTCTTATCTTTTAATCTAAAGTTTTTACCCTTTTTATGTTTTTTTCCTCCATTATAATCTTTATTTGAAAAACCTTTTCCATGTTTCCCATAATTTGGTCCTGATTGCCTTCTAAAATAATCTCCCTTTTTCTTTCCCATTTTATATTTCCTCTAATCTTTTTATGGTTTTTGTTTTTTTGATAATTTTCTTACCGTTTCCATTAGGATTAGGATTATATTTTATCCTGAGACCTCTATGTCCCCCTCCATTTACTTTGTAGCCTTTACTTCTCCTGCTATTTATTCCAATTCCAACATTCGGTCTAGTTCTCCTTGTAGAATTATAAGGGCCTGGCTTGCCATGTAAGTGACCATACCTCTGTTCAAAGAGATCAGCAAGACTCCTTCCTTTTTTAGTAATTTTTTCTCCCTAGGCAACAATCCTTCCTGGTCGCCTATTATAAAAACACCATCTGAATTTATTTTTGAGTGTCTTATATCTTTTCCTTTCCTATCTAGAATATAAATATTTTTTCCTTTTTCCTTTAATTCTTTTACTACTGACAGCAGGTCCTTTTTCTCTATGAAACATCCAGGAAAGACCTCTGTCTTCTTTCCTTTCTTGTATTTATACAACATTCGTTTGATGAGCCCAGATATATCTTTCTTGCTCATTAATGTAGTGCCAGTATTAGTTATTTCAAGATGTTTTGGAGGATCTGGAGCACCATAAAAAATTAGATGTAGTTTGACATCATCCCTGATAGCATTTGAAACAAAAAATGAATGAATTATGAAATGACAGACAATATCCATTCTGCCAGCTTTCATCAAATCATTATCTTTCCAGTTTCCACTGGTACGTGCTCTTCTTGAAAAATAAATAAATTCTCTCATTATTTTTTACTTCCCAATAAAAAAAGAAAAAAAGGATATAAAAAACTATCCTAAATAAAAATCAGATTATTTTTTGTTTTATTCTACTTTACTTTTGCCAAGCTAGTAAACCAACAATTATAAGGTTTACGATTGGGATTATCATCAAAATTCCCCACCATCCTGGTCTATTTCTTCTTTCAGCTATTCTCCACCACCACCAGACGGAAACTCCCATGAATACAAGACCTCCGACGATTGGTATGATTGACACTAAAATTGCCAAAGTCCACAAACCATTGAGTCTAGCTATCTGTGTCATCAAGTAAATGTTAGCAATTGGAATCCATGCTAACCATGCGTTTTTTGTCTTTGTTTTATTAGCAATACTCATCAATGCTAATGCAAAGAATATGTACACTGCAATCATCAATACTATGTAGACTGCTGATGCAAAAAGTGCAGTCATAAGTGCAGTTGCTCCTAATTCGCTTCCAAATAAACTAAGGAAATCAGCCATTTTTCTTTATACCTCCTTTCACTTTTTTTTCTTTGTCTTCTTTTTTAATTTCTTCTTTTTTATTTTTATCTTTATTTTTAATTTCTTCTTTGTTTTTGTTCTTACTTTTTTAATTGATTTTTGTTCATGTTTAGGTTTAATAGTATTGAAACCACAGTACTTTTGAAGCACTGTTGGAATTTTTATTGAACCATCTTTTTGTTGATAATTTTCAATTACAGCAACAAGAACCCTATTAAGGCCGAGGCCTGTCCCATTTAGAGTATGAACAAATTCCTTTTTACCTTTTTTCATAAAAAAGATTCTTGCCCTACGTGCTTGAAAATCAAGACAATTTGAACATGAACTTATTTCAAGCCATCCAGACTTAGGCGAGAAAACATCAATGTCATAAGTTATGCTATTTTGGTTTGATAAATCCCAAGCAGGTAATAACTTAATATGATAAGGTAACTTAAGCAATTTCAAAATACTACAAGCATCTTTAATCATCTTCTGTAGTTCTTTGCTACTCTGATTTGGCTTACAAATCTTAAACAATTCGACTTCGTCGAATTGATGTGTTCTTATAATCCCTTTTGTTGCTCCCTTCTCTGTCCTGAAACTTGGCATAAACGCAGTAATATTCAATGGAAAATCTTTTTCATTCAAAATCTTATCAGCATAAAGATTAAGAAGACCAATTTCTTCAGTTGGACTCAGGAAAAAACCATCTTTAGTTTGATACATTCCTTCTTTGAATTTAGGAAGATGTCCAGAATTTATTGCAGCTTTTTCATTTATTATTAATGGAAGAGATATTTCTTTGTAACCATTTTTTTTAGCAATATCAAGACAAAAAGAAATTAAAGCTCTCTGTAGAATCGCTCCTTCTCCCTTAAGAGCATAGAAACCTTCTCCAGACATTTTAATAGCAGAGTCAAATTCAATTAAATCAAACTTTTTGTTTAATTCTAGATAATCTTTTTGCCATGTGGCCTTTTTTTCCTTGCCAGAACTTGATACAATCTTTTCTTTTTTTGGAAGCTTTGATGCATTGATATTAGGAAATTTCAAGGCAATCTCTCCAATCTTTTTTTCTAACTCTCTTGTTTTATTTTCAATCCTCTCAATTTCTTGGGCAATCTTTTTTGCTTCTTGCTTCTTTGGTTTAATATCTTGTTTTTTCTTGACAGCCTCATTTATTTCTAGAGAAATAACATTTCTTTTATGTCTAAAATCATCAAGGCTCTTTTTCAGATTTTTCCATTCTTTCCTGAGTTTAACAAAATTATCAACCTCTCCGAGAAGCTCATTCATGCCTCTTTCTCTCAAACTTTTTTTTAGAATTTCAGACTTTTCTTCCACCTTTTTTAAATCGAGCATAAACAGAAATATCAACGAGTATTTTTAAATTTAACTTTTCTCTTATCTAATCTTCTGAAGGAGTATAGATGTTTATGACACCATCACCAGAATTTTCTATGAAGAAAGTATAAGGAAGTTCAGAAGCTGTAATGATTTTTTCTTTTTCATCTTCACCATAAAGTAGATTCTCGTCATAATTAAGAGTTAATGTAATGAAATATGCTCCAGTAACTTTTGTGGTTTTTGCAATTATATTTCCAATCTCAATACCTATGCCAGGCTCACTATATTTATAAGCAGTATTAAATTGCCAGACAATTTTATTATCTTCAGCATCAAAATCAAAAACCAAAGTTCCTTTTTTCAATACTACTCTTATCTCTCTTCTTGTGCCAGAAACTTCTTTAACTTGGTTAATTGTTTTATCAAATTCATTCATCATCCCAATACTTTGCTCAATAATTGCCTTGTCTCTCATCTTATCGATTTCAGGCTTGAGAGCAGCAAAGGCAATGCCTAGAACTGCAATAGTGATTAGGATATATAATACAGTAGAAACCCAAATAACCCCTTTCTTTTCCATTTTTAATTATTAGTTATTACGCCAAGATTATTAAGACTATGACTAAGGTGCACAAGATTCTACAGGAACACTTGAAACAAAATCACATGTATGCTCTTTTTCTCCAACCTTAACAACAGGAGCTATTGCAATGTATGTTATAACTGTACCTGGTTCCATCCCTAAGTCTTCTAAAGTAAACTTATATATTCTGTCTTCTAAAGCTCCAGGTAATGATTCACTCGATTTATTTGTTACACTGTTTCCTTCTGAGTCAGTTGCTTTGAAAATTAGGCTAACTAACTCAAAATCTTTGCTATCTCTTACAACCTTTACTTGTAGATAATTTGGTTCTTCAGGTTCTCCAGTAGAATCCCAACAAGTCGCTTGAAAATCAATTTCCATTCCAACTGTATCTAAACATGCTGTTCCAGAACTCATTTGATCTTTGATAAATGGAATGACAACTGTCCAAATAATTGCTGCTGCTGCAATCACTATAACAATCAACATAACTGTAGCAATCAAGGGCGCGATTCCTTTCTTGTTTTCTATTTTCATTTATTTTTTTACCTCTTTTA
>JAUWNL010000019.1 GCA_030612665.1 archaeon | reverse complement strand
TCAACATATCTTAACTCAAACGTCTGCCATTCTGGCAGCTTTCCTGCCCAGGTTATTTTTGCATTTGTTTTTGCTCCGACAAAATAAGGATGATATTGTTCTAGATTAAAAGGTCCTGTAATAACCTGCATTCCACTTGGTGCTGTTCCAAAAGCTGCTCCATAATATGCTTGATGAGATGGATTCCAATAAGTTACATAATCAACGACTTGTGTCTTGAGTAATTCAGTTGCAGACTCTGTTGGACTTCCTGGCACAATTACAATATCTTTTGTTGCAGTAAGCCAGTTAATTGATGTTCCCTCAAAAGTTCTTAAATGAGACAGTTTTAATTCTTGTGTAAATTTAACAAGAATATCAGATTTTTGATCACAAACCTGGGCCGAGTATTGGCACGAACCATCATACTTAATTAAATGTTCATAAGTGTTTCCTTTTATTGTATCGCAGGGAGCATCATACCAACCCTGGCTGTCTGATTCTATTAAACAACAAAAACCTACATCTCCAACTACAGAACAGCTAGTTAAACATTCTCCAGTGCAAGGATCAACCCATGTTAAAGCTTGAAGCGTGCCACAACTTGTCCTGCATTCAGGAGCACAAGAACCTTCTCCAACCTGGACCTTGCTTTCAATCTGGTAAAACTTGAGTGTAGGTTCAATATTATAATCCTTCCATGAATCTAAGCTAGAATCTATTTCTTCCCAAGTCCAGTCACATTCTGTTTCATATTCTCCTTGAACATTACTTGATTCAGTAGTTGTACATTCGCTGGCTGTTCCAACTTTCTGACTCAAGAAATTATTGTTCTCCCATCTTAACTCAATATAATCTGGAGTTACAACTGAAACAATTTCTCCAGTCATGGGCGCTTTTGGAACTAAAAATAATGCTAAGAGAAAAAGGAAAATTAATATTCCCGCCCCGATTAAAAAATAATGTTTCTTTTTCATTTTCTTTTATATTCTTTTATATCTTTCTTTAGTTTTGATATTATTTAAATTTTTATATTTTATAATTTTTCAAGGCAAAGGTTATTTATAAAATTGTTGTAGAAACCTTTTTATACTATATTTTGATAAATCTCGTATGGCAACCACAAGAATCAAATTATCAAGTATAAACATTGATAAATTAAATGAAATAATTAATGCAATTAAAGACATAAGTATGAAAAATGGAGTCATAATCCGCGGTCCTATTCCCCTTCCGACAAAAAAACTCAAGGTAACAACAAGAAAAAGTCCTTGTGGTGATGGCAAAGCAAGTTTTGACAGATTTGAAATGAGAATTCATAAAAGACTTATTGATTTGCCTTCAAATGAAAGAGTTCTTCATAGTATTATGAGACTTCCAATTCCAAAAGACATCAATATAGAAATAGAAATTATGGAATGATTATAAAACAAAGAAAGTTAAGAAATGTTCTTTAAAAATTTTAAATTCTCCAAGAGTCATTTCTGCACACAAAGCTCCAAGATAATACCTGCTCCATGGAGGAGAATATTTTTTTATTTTATCAATCAATTTAGAAATCATTTTTGATTTTATTTTTGTTTTTTTGTTCTTTGTCTTTGTTTTTTCTGTTTGTTTCTTGTTTAAGCTGGCAATATTGTTAATTCTTTAACAATATTCTCTCTATACTTATATGTCAAAATTATTTCAATAGCTGAACTATGGGTTTCTCCATCAATTGTTTTTATACAAGTAACTTTTCCAACTCTTGCTGCCCCTTCTAAGGTATTTATTGTGGCATAAGGATCTGAAGATTGTTGAATACTACAAGTAAATCCTGCTTCAGTTCTTACAACAAGCTCAACCATATTTTCTTTTTGTTTCTCATTTAAATCATCTTCCTGAAGTTTATTGCAATCTGCAGTTGGCAAATAAACTTTTCCTGTTCCTGAATTAGAAATTATAAAATCAATATAAAGTTTGTTTCCTTCAATCTTCTCTGTCAAGCTAGTGACTTGAATTGGTCCTGCAGTATTACTATCACTAATCTTATCCCCTTCAATACTACAAACACTTGTTGTTTCACCAACACAGATACTTGTTTCAGTTATTGTGGTATAATCATAACAAGAATCAAGTTGCATGCTAAATGAATAAGGATTCTGTAATTCAACATTAGGATTTGCAGCATCAGCAAACTTTAGCCTTTCACTTCCACCTTCAACTGCTACAGTCTTTTTTGTTAATTTAACACTGTTTGTCAAAAAAGTTTCAACATTAGCAAGATTCTCACCTACTCCAGTCAAATAAAACTCTGCTCTTGCAACCTCAATATCATAACCGCCATTATTCTTAATATCTACATAAATTGGAAAACTCTGCCCATAATTAATTTCACTTGGAGGAGCATCTGCAACAAAATTCATTGCCAAACCAGAACTATCAATTTCTTGCTCTTCTTGCTCACAACCAGTTTGTCCAGAAACAAAAATAAGAGCCACAACTAATAATAAAATAATAAAAACATTAAACACTTGTTTCATTTTCCTCTTTTTTCTATCTTCTTTCCCTTTTTTGTCTATTTTTTATCTTTTTTCAGTTTTATTTGATTTTTACTTGGTTTTACTTGGTTTTTATCCCAAATTGATATTCTTTTTCTAAAACTATGCCATAATCAAGAGTTATAGCAAGTGGATAAGACTGTTGTGTCCTCGATGAAGTTAAAGCAAAACACTTTATAATCTTTTCGTTTTCAAATTCAATTATTCCAGCAATTGGATTATTATTTACGTCGGTACACTGCAACATTAAAGGTTCCATATCAGCATAAAAATAAATTTTATCTTTCTCTGCAAAAGCAGGATCATATATTTCAACATTCTGCATATTCTTCAAATTTATTTCAAGGTTAATTTGATAATTATCTCCAGCTAAAAATATTGATTTAGCAACACTAACCCTTATAGGTTGAGCTTCCTGGGTCATTCTTGGTTGTTCCTCATCAGGGCTTGTGACAGTTCCAGTAATCTGAGAAGATTGTTGATATTGCATTGAAACAAAAAGTTTTGCATCATAAGGTTTGTTTAATTCAGGTAATCCAGTATAAACATACTGGCCTGTTTCAGGAAAATAGATCTTATCTATTCCAGGTGTCTGACTTCCTTGTCCTTGGCCTCCTTGACTTGATATTATTTCAGAAGCTGTTACATTAAAATTTTGGCAATCTCCATCTCCCTCACTTGGAATTCCATAAAAAGAATCAGGCATATTATCACGAACACAAATAATTCCTTCCATCTCTCTGTCATTATAATTTTCAACATAAACTCCTACTTTAAAAGTCTGGCTTTTTTCAAGAACATCAGGTGGAGTTAACATTCCAATTGAATCAATAAGAGTAAAATCAATTCCAGTTTGTGTTGTTTGTTGTTGCTCGCAGCCTTCTTGCCCAGAAACAAAAATAAGACTGATAATTAACAAAACAATAATCAAAATATTTCCTATTTTTTTCATTTTGCTCTTTTTCTTTTCCTCTTTATTTTGCTTTTTCTTTTTCTTTGCTTTTTTTATTTGCTTTAAACTTGTTTTGATACAAGCACCTTATGCTCAGATTCAACAATATATTTTGCCTCAGCAATTATTGGAGATTGTATCGCATTTTCTGTTGCATCTGCCACATACAGACTACATAAAAACCTGAACTCATCTCTTGTTGGATCATAATCACTTATTAATTTTAATTGTTCGTAGTCAACATCATTTAATTGATCTCCAAATGGACAATCAATAAATACCTCTGATAATGACATTATAGTCAATGATTCAAGTTTTTTAAATTTAACATTTCTTTCTTTCTTCTTTATAATTATTTCAAAATCATAATCATTACCCTGGATAAGAGGCATATCAATATCGCAAGATACAGAAACTGTATAAGGAGCATTATAAGTCATATCACTTCTAACTTTGCCCTCATATTCTTTTGGTTTTTCATTTATAATAGAAACCGGTAATGTAGTTGTTGTAAAAACTGGCCTTTCAAGAACAACATAAATCCTCTCACTCAATTTATCACTAATTCCATGACACCTAAAACTAGTTGACATTTCATATTCTGACTGGGAAAAAACAAATGAGCTTCCAGTCCAATAAGAACCTGGATTAATTATATCCATCTCCTCACGCTCAGCCCCCAGATAACATTTAGGAAAAATCTCAATATCTTCTTCCTCAGAATTTGTGACAGTTAAAGAAGAAAGTAAATTAATTTCATCATCAAAAATTTTATTATTTGAAGAAGATAATTTAACAATAACTTTTTCTTCATTATTTATAATGTTTGTATCTTCCCAAACAGCAAGATAAGGACAGCTAGGGTCACCAGACAAACAAGCAAGGGTATCACCTCTAAAATCAGTAAAAAGATCATCAATGCCTTCAAATCTTGCGATAATGGGATGTAACGAAGGTCCAAACCAACCAGTATTAAGTTGTGCTTCATTTACAAGAAAAATACTAACAATAATCATAACCCCAATAACCATTACTATAGGAACAATCTTCATATTTTTCGGAAAAACCCCATAAATAAATCCGCAAACAAGACCAAATCCTCCGCCACCTAATCCAAGAGTAAGCATGCTTGACATTGCAGCAACGCCAATATCCATCATAGCAAAAAAACTTAAGACAACACCAAGTATCAATCCAATAATCGCCCAAAATACTCCAGAGGAAAATCCTTTTGAAAGATTAAATCCCTTCTCTCCCTCTTTTTTCTCTTCATCCATTCTAAAAAAACTCCTTATTTTTGGAATACAGAAAATCTTTGATTTTCTAGTATGTTTAGAGAAAAACCCAGAGACTTTTAATTCTTTCGAAAACTATCTGCAACTATCTTCATAGAAATATTTAAATAATATTTAATCATAAGGGTATTATGAAAAAGGGAAATATCTTATTATCTTTACCTCTAATGTTTCTATCTCTAATAACTTTAGCAGCAGCAGCAAATAATCTCCCCTCATTTATATTTGGTGATTTTTTTGGAATGATTTGGCCTTCACCTTGGTCTGAAGTAGTGATAGTCTTAGCAGTTTTCATTATGTTGTTTGCTGCTTTTGGAGACATAATTCAAAATTTTACATTATTTTCTCCTAGAACAGCATGGATAATCGGAGGATGTTTAGCACTAATCGCAGCAATAACAAGAGCTGTATTAAGTATTGCATATTTCTTAGCACAAATAACTGCTGGCCTTGGAGTAATTAGCATGTTTATTGCAATTATAACTGCATTTATTGCATTTGCAATAATACATATAGCAAGCGGCAAACTTGGGGGGCTTATGTGGGCTCTCAAAAGACAAAAAGCAATTGATTTGGCCAAGCAAAAAGGAATGTCCATGGGCACAGCAGCAAAAGCTTTACTGGAATTTCAAAAAACATTGAAAAAATAAATAATCAAATTTAAATAATCTTTTTCTTTCTTTATATTATGATAGACTTATATGCCTTGTTCCAAGTTTCTGAAACAAATGAGATGATAATTCTCCTTGTTCTTATTGTGATGTTCTTTGCAATAATTTATGATATCCTTGACAAATTCATTGGATTCGAGAGAGTAACTAATATAATCATCACCTTAGTAGTTGTCATGTTCATAGTTTTTTCAGGAGCAGCAATAAGAATAATTCATATTATCTTAAGCCTTGGAATAATCTTTGGAACAATGGGGTTCTTAGGAGCAATCATTCTCATGTTTATTGCATTCATACTTTTTCATTTTGGATTAGGAAAACTCGCTTTTTGGATGCGAAGGCGAAGATAATTTTATAAATAAAAGAACATTTAAGTGATTATGATTGAATTTGGTCTTATTTATGATTTTGATTTGAGTGTTATATTTGGTCCAGTAGCTTATGTTTTATCTCAATTTTTCAAAATTGTAGGAGAACCAGTAACAACAATTATTGTTGCTCTTATCCTTTTCATGGTAATCTTCATTAACTTTGGATTAATTCTCAGAGATTTTACACTTTTTTCTGAATGGGTGGCCTGGGTTATTGCTTTTGTATTATGTTTAATTCTCTCTTTTACAGGAACTTTTGCTATGGTAGTAAAATTAATTGTAGCATTGTGGGGATACATATTCGCTGTTTTAATCATCTTAGTAATAGCTATTATTATAATGACAATAATAGTAACACTTTCAAAATCAAGAAGGAAAATAAAGAAAAAAGAAGAAAAAATAAAAATAGAAGCTGGAAAAGAAATATTAAAATCAATTGCAAAAACAAAAAAATAAAATGAAATAGGAAGATTTATATATACTTATATATTATATAAACTTATGACAAAACAAATTTTGCATTACCCAAGACTTGATACAATACAAATGGTAGAAGAAACCATAAAAAAAATGAAAGTTTACCCAAATAAAAGACAACTCTGGCTTGCTTTGCCAAAAAAAGTGATGTATCAAACTTTCCTTTTAATACTTGATTATCTCATAAAATCAGGAAAAATCCTAATATGCTCAGATGGTAAAATAATATGGACATGGAATCCAAAACTTCTTGCCAAAGCTGTTCCTTTAAAATGAAAATTTTAGAAGCAAGATTTGTTGATCTTAAATTAAGAGAAGCCTATAAAAAATTAAAACAAGGTACAACTGAAGAACAAGAATTATTTAGAAGAATCGGTAAATGTATACAAATTCTTGAGAAGAATCCTGAAGCAGGAATAAGAATTAAAAAAAAGCAGATTCCAAAAATATATATTCAGAAATATTTAATTGATAATCTATGGAAATATAACATCGGGAAAAAATGGAGGTTAATATATACAATAATTCAGGATGAAATTAGAATAATTAGTGTTATTCTAGAATGGATGAACCATCCAGATTATGAAAGGAGATTTAAATATTAAAATGGCAGATGCATTTCCACAACAAAGAAAAAGTAAAAGACATCATAAAAAGAAAGGGAAATATAATCCTTATAAAAAAGGCGGCCCTAGAAGAACTCAAAAAACTCGAAAGACACGCAAGAAAAAATAAAGAAATCTTGGTTCTATAAAAAATAATTTAGAGATTATTTTAATTATATTATCTCTGTCAACTTTTTCAAAAAGTCTTTTGACTTTTGGTCTTTTTGCAAGTTTAACAAGCAAATCATAATCTTTCTCAGAAAATTTATCAAGAAACTCACGAATTTTATGATGAATCCATAATTCTTTTTTAAGTTTCTTCAGTTCTTTTTCATAATTCTTGCATTCAATTATAGATTTAGTAAGAATTTTTGCTGCTCGCAATCCAGGGACTATTCCCCCATAAGTTGTTTCTTTTATATGGCCTGCTGCATCTCCAACAATAAAAAGATTATTTTGATGAACTTTTTTTCTGACATAACAAGGCAATATGCCAGACTGATATTCAAGAATTTTATATTCATATTTTTCTTTAATAAAAAGCATTAGTTCCTTGATATTCTTTCCAATCATTCCAATCCTTGCAACATTCGATGATTCTGGAATAAACCAAACAAAACTTTTTGATTTCAAAAAAATGATTACTTTATTTTTATCCTTAATCTTTGTTCTTGTTTTAACTCTTGCCTGAACTGCAAAACTAATTTTGTGTTTTTTATTCTTATTTTTGTTTTTATTTTTATCTTTGTTTTTATCTTGATTTTTGTTTTTATTTATTAATTTAGAAATCATACTTAAAGGGCCGTCAGCCCCAATAATAATCTTATTTTTTTCGAATCTTGTTACTTTTTTTCCAAGATGGAACTTAGCTCCAGCTACTTTCGCTTGTTTATAGATTAATTTATCAAACTTTTCCCTGTCAAGAACAAAATCAAGATTTTTTAGATTAAATTCAATACAATGATTTTTAGAGTGAACTTCTATTTTCTTAATCTTATTTTTAATGCACGACTCAATCGAGAAATCAAGAACATTTTTTATGCTGCTAGTGACGATACCAGCACACTGAACAGGCTTGCCAATTTTTTTGTGTTCTTCATAAACCTCAACTTTCTTGCCTTGTTTTGCAAGAAGATAAGCAACATAACTTCCAATTGGTCCTGCTCCAATAATTGTTATATTTTTCATCTTTTTGGTTTTTTTATCTTTTTTATCTTTTCCAATTTATAAAAAGAATTTTAAATGCTTTTAAATTTAATGAACTATGAAAGAGGTAGCTGATTTATTATTGCTTGGAATTGCAATCATTTTTTTGATTTTTGCTTCAATAACTGATATTAAAAAGAAAGAAGTGCCAAACTGGCTTAATTTTTCTCTTGTTGCCATTGCTCTCGCAATCCGGGGAATTGGAGCCCTGATATTCAAAGATTTTTCATATTTTTATTGGGCTTTAATTGCTGTGGCAATTTTCTATGTCCTAGGAGAAATTTTCTTTTATAATAATATTTTTGGCGGGGGAGATGCTAAACTTTTTGTTGCACTAGCAGCAGTCTTTGCTACTAGACCTTATTTTGTTAATGCTATAGGATTTGGACTCGGGTTTAAAGAACCTTTTCTTTTAACTTTCATGATAAACGCTTTATTTCTTGGATCAGTTTGGGGGGTGATTGTCAGCATCTTTATATTTATTAAAATGCCAAGAAAGAAATTTTTTATGCAGTTTAACTCAATAAATAAAAAATTAAAATGGGCAAGAATAATATCTTTAGTTTTTGCCCTGATTTCAATTATCTTCACATTCATATTAAATGAAGCATGGTTTATTATAATGGGGGTGATGGTTCTGATACTTCCAAGTATTTATTCATTCTTAAAAGTAATTGAAAATAATCAAAAAAGATTAATGAATCCAAAAGACTTGGCTGAGGGAGATTACCTCTATGAAAATGCACGTATTGGAAAAACAATAATCAAAAAATCAGTTCATGGACTCTCAAAAAAACAAATAAATCTTTTAAGAAAAGTTAAAAAGAAAGTATGGGTAAATCCGGGTCTTATTTTTGTTCCCATCATATTAATCGCTTTAATCATTAGTCTTTTCTATGGAAATCTTTTATTCTTGATAATTCAAGGCATTCTTTCATGAACATGTTTTATCATCTTTTGAGCTTCGCTTTCTTCTTCTTTTTGTATTGTCTCTTGTTTTTGGCTATGTTCTCGTTCTGCGATTTGGTTTAAAACAATAGAAATTTGTTTACTAATTTCTTGAAGTTCTTTTTCTTGAGCAGGTTTTCTTTCCCAGTCAAAAGAAACTTTATCCTTATCATCTGGATATCTGGGTATAAGATTGAGTGCAAGATGGGGAATTCTTTGTTTTATTCCTTGACTGATATAAAGATCTATGCCCTGGCATTTTGTTATTTGGATAATTATTGGAATTATCTTTTTAGCAAGAAGAAAAAATTCTTTGGTTTCATCATCACTTAATTGTGTCAGGAACTGAACATGTTTTTTTGGGATAATGATTGTATGCCCTTTTGTGGCAGGCATTATATCAAGAACAGCAACAAAATTATTATCTTCATAAACTTTGTAAGTCTTTGCTTTTCCTTGGACAATCTGACAAAAAATGCATGTTTGTTTTGTTTGTTGTTTAACAAATTGTTCTAGCTCTTTATTACCCATAGACTCAATTTTTTCCTTTAATCCTGGAACTTGTTCTTTTGGCAACTTTGATATTTGTTCTAATAATTGTTTCTTAATTTCTTTAGCTTCTTCGTCAGATATCATTTTAATTATAACAACCTTCTTACATCTGTAACTTCAACAGAACTAATATTTTCAATTTCTTTGAGAGAATCTTCAATTAAGTCTGGACTTTTTTCTTCTGGCCAAATAAGTGTTATAAAAATAGCCTTAAGACCAAAAGCAACTGGTTCTTCCTTGATTTCATGAATTTTTGCTCCCCATTCGTTGTATTCAACAACCTTTTCTTTGATTGATTGTTTAATTTGTTCTAAGTCAGCTTCAGGAGATGCTGGCATTATCTTGAATTTCATGACAACTGTTCCCATTTTCCTTTTTATTTTTTAAGGACTAAGGACCTTCAAAATTACATTTACATTTATATTTAATTGAAAGGTTTCTACATTTACTGCATCTAGCAATCTTTGTCTGGCATTTCGGACATTCAAGAACAACACTTCCAGGACCAAGTTCTGAATTACATGATTGACATTTCATTTTTTGTTTTCAACTATTTCTCCTTTACCACCTTCTTCTTTCATATATTGAATTATTTCTTCAGTGATTTCTTTAATATTTTTATTAGCTTCTTTATAATCTTTTCCTTCGAGTGTTACTAAATATAGGGGGGCACTTATATAGCTTACTCTTGCATTTCCCTTATGTTCTTGGAGTATTTTCTTTATGACTTCAACTCCGTTTTCTCCAGAATGTTCTAAGGTTAGTTTTAAGGATACTTTCACTCTCTTTGCTTTTTCCTTTTCTTTAAGAAGTTTCATGAGTTTTTCATTTGCTTCTGGATTTAGAAACTCACTGGCAATCTCTTTATTTTTCATAAACTCTTCAAAAAAATTATTGATATTATAATATTTTTCCCTAACTTTTTTAACAACTGATTCATCTGAAACAATCTTAAGAAGAATCATATTTGCCTTTTCCTTATTATATGCATTTAATTTTTCTTTTTGATCTCTAACACTAACTCTTCTTAATGATAAATCAATATGGCCTGTTTCTGGATTAACTCTGAGGACTTTACAAACAATTTTTTTGTTGGGAGCAACATAATCCCTAATATTTCTGATTCTTCCAGGAGACACTTCACTAAAAATCATCATTCCTTCTTGATTATAATCTTCAATATGTAAAAAAACACTAGTTCCTATTATCTTCTTGACTATGCAAATTACAAGCTCATCTA
>JAUWNL010000034.1 GCA_030612665.1 archaeon | reverse complement strand
GTCCAGCGTCTAACAGAAAGATTTAAATTTGCAGGAATCCATTCTATAAGTTTGCAAAAAGAAGTTGGTATCAACGATCTTATAGGACTCTTTATACTACTCAATGACAGTAAAAATTATAAAACAATCCAGGAAATAAATAAATCCATAAAAGAAAAAGCTATAAAGGGAGTTCTTTTAAATTACTTTACCTACAAAAAAGTTGTAGGTGATAATAAAAACGAAACAGAACTTCTAACATTAGCTAAAAAGATCGCTTCCTTTAATGATATTGATCAAGATAAGTTGATTCCTGTTTTTATCAAAGACACAGAAATTGCAATTAAGAAAATAGCATCAAATTATATTCATAACAATCAGGTTTCAAATATTGAAAAATTGAAAGGCATGCTTTCTCATATGAAAAAGCGTTTTATAGAAAATTTGGATAAATATGGAATGAAACCTGATATTATTTTAAAAATCGACAACCAATTGTCAGATAGATCTAACAATATTCTCAGCATTCTTACAGCAGAATGGATTGTTGCTGCTGTATCATATAAAAAAGAGCTCTCAAATGAGCAACTCATTAAAGCTTTGACTGATTTAATTGAAAAGAATAAACATATGGAGGATTATATCAAACCTCTTATTTCAGTTTTGCAAGAAAAGGGCATATCAATAAAATTGTTGGAAAAATTTATAAAAAATTTCCAAACAAAAAATTTTAAAAAAGAAATAAACAGAATTGAATCTGAAATTGACAAAAAGGATTCAATAAAAAGATCATTTAAACTTCCAAAAGGAATTATGCGAGTAAAAGAGACAAAAAAGTATCTGCAAAATGAAATTTATAGAAATCTACGTTATAATAGTCCATTATCATGCCTCTCTATTTCAGTTAGTTTGGTAACTATTAACTCTGAATTAAAAGAACCAACTATTGAAGAGTTATATAAAATTTTTGAAGAAGTAACAACGATTTTAACCTCCTCTCTACGTACACTTGATAAACTCGGATCACTTGGCTCTCTAAAATATAACCACCTCATAATAATTTTACAAATGACATACAAGACTGGATCTTTAATTCTCAAAGAAAGACTATTAAAACAACTCAATAATATCAAATTCGAAATAAATGGGAACTTAGTAATGCCCATTATAGTTTTATCTTCTGTTACATTTAATAAAGAAAAAACACCCGATATTAATTCGTTTCTAAGAGAAGTAAGGAAAGGTCTTAAAAATCAAAAAAAACTTATTATAAACGTATAAAAACAAGATTGACTTTTTTGTATTAATAAAATAGAATTAATGTTCTAAAACCTCATATAAAATAATAAGGAATGAAACAATGGAACAAAGAGATGTTATTATAATAGGTTCAGGGCCAGCTGGGTTAACCGCTGCGATCTATACTGCAAGAGCAAATTTAAAACCGCTTGTTTTTGAGGGTTATCAATCAGGCGGGCAATTAATGATCACATTTGAAGTAGAAAATTACCCTGGTTTTAAAAATGGAATAAACGGTCCGGAGCTAATTGCCCAGATGCGAGATCAAGCTGAAAAATTTGGTGCTGAATTCATAACTGCAGATATCACAAAAGTTGAACTAAGTACTAACAAAAAAATTATCTGGGAAGAAAACAAAAAATATTATGCCAAATCAGTAATCATTTCAACAGGTGCTACTGCTAATCTTTTAGGATTGAAGAATGAACAACGCTTAATGGGGCACGGAGTAAGTGCATGCGCTACTTGTGATGGTTTCTTTTTTCAGGATAAAATAGTTTGTGTTTCTGGTGGAGGGGATAGTGCTATGGAGGAATCGATATTTCTTACACACTATGCCTCAAAAGTATATGTTATCCATAGAAGAGATAAATTTAGAGCCTCAAAGATAATGATCCAAAAAGCAGTAGACAATCCAAAAATAGAATTTGTAATGGACTCAGTTATTGATAAGATTCTTGGGAATGAACATGTAACAGGTGTAAGATTAAGAAATAAAAAAACCTTAAATATATCTGAATTAAGTGTTGATGGAGTTTTTATAGCAATAGGACATACTCCACAGACAAAACTGTTTAAAGAACAAATTGAAATGGATAAAAGCGGCTATATTACTACATGTATAGATAAATCTCAGCAATCTGCAACAAGCATTCCTGGTGTGTTTGCATGCGGCGATGTTCAGGATCCACATTATAAACAGGCTATAACTGCTGCAGGAAGTGGATGTATAGCTGCTTTAGATACAGAAAAATATCTCGAAAAAATTTGAGTGTTTAAAAAAACAACCCTATTCTTTTTTATATTTCTTTTCTATTTCTCATATCTGATAATACCCATGAACAACTTAAATCAAAAATTTCATCCTGAATTAAAATGGAAAGAAATTTCAAATCAAAAATTTATAGTTGTCTTTCAAAAAGGTTATAAAAACCTTGCATTTTATACACTTGAAAAAGCTCAAGAAATTTATAGCATATTACTAAAATTCTGGCAGAATCCAATAAAAGGGAAAATCAGAATTTTATTAACAGATGTTTACGACAACTCAAATGGGTATGCAACATATTTCCCCTTTAACCAGATAGGTATATATATTTTTAATCCTGAGCCTGCCTCAATAATTGGAAGTTATAGAGATTGGATATATCTTGTCTTATCTCATGAAATGACACATATTTTCAATTTTAATTCTGGTTCAGGCTTTACATATTTTTTAAGAAATATATTTGGGAATTCTCCAATATCGTATCCTGCATCTACGCTATCTACATGGATACTTGAAGGATTGGCTGTTTATACAGAATCCAAACTAAATCAATGGGGTAGATTAAACACACCTGATTTTAAGATAATACTCAATAATATTGCTAAAGAGGAGAAAATCCCTCTTTGGACCAAGCTATCTGGTAGCGTCACAGCATGGCCTGGCCCAATTTCTAAATATCTTTATGGAGCAGAATTTTTTCAGTTCTTAGCAGATAAATATGGAGAAGAGAAAATTCCAGAATTTGTAAGAAACTACACTCATTATCCCATCCAATTATCAATATCAAATGTATTTAAAACGACTTTTGATAAGAGTTTAACTTGCTTATGGAATGAATTCCGCAAAAACATTGCTACATCAGAGAATATTAAAAAAAAACCTATAAAATCCCTGACAAAAGATGGATTATATAAAAAATATCCAATAGTAATAAATAAAGAAAAAATATTATTTGTTGGAA
>JAUWNL010000020.1 GCA_030612665.1 archaeon | reverse complement strand
TTTATAAATAAATTTATCAAGCAGCTTTTCTGCTTTCTTTCTCCTTGCTTGATGTTCTTTTAGAAAATCATTAATTTTCTTTATGAGGTATTGTTTGAGTTCTCCTGTCAACATTTTGCCTGATTTGTAATCTTTCCTTATCTGCTCTATCTTTTTATCATCTGGCTCGAAAAAATAATAGAGCCATTGGAATGAAACATCTTGGTCAGGATTTCCTCCTTTTTTTCTATGTTCTTCTATTGTTGCTCTGCCTCCACTGAAAGCATGTTTCATAATTTTCTTTTTTACTTGTTGAGGGGTGTCTGTTGTCCATATAGTTGAATCTGGGTCACTAGTTGACATCTTCCCACCATATTGCTTGAGTCCGCTAAGGAACTTAGAATGAATTATTGCTGGCTTGTAATATCCTAGCTTTGGAAGTATGTCTCTAGCAACTCGGAAATGAGGATCTTGGTCAAAACCAAGAGGAATTAAGCAAGGAATATTTTTTCCTTTTATGATTGATGGAAGAAATGCTGGAACTGCCTGCATACTTGTGTAGAAAATACTACCAACATTAGTCTCATTTGTAAAACCAAAAACTGCCTTTGCTGTGCTGAAAGTAATCTTTTTTGCAACTTTACATGCTTCTTTGTACATTAATGATGCATGTTTTGTGTCAATAATAAAATGAGTCTTGTTTGGATTGAAACCCAAGGCAATGACATCTAACATATTTTCCTTGAGCCATTTCTGTGCTTCTTCAAAATTCAGGTCAGGCCTGAAAAGGAATTTCTCTTCATCTGGAAATTGAAACCACATCTCTACATTAAATTTATCCTGGAGCCACTTGCATAACATCCATGGTAGCAAGTGTCCAATGTGGATTGGTCCTGATGGGGCTCTGCCAGTGTAAAGAAAAAATTTATTTCCTTTTTCATATTCTTTGAGAATCCAATCAAAATCTCTGTGAGAGAAAAAAATTCCTCTCCTGAGCATGAAATGAAGCTGTTTTGTATGTTTTTTTGTTCTTTCAAGAAGCTGTTTTGTGAGTGGATTGATTCCAAACTCTTTCATTAATCTTTGATATTCTTTATCAGTAACTATACCTTTAACATCCCAGGGAGTCACCTTAACTTTTCCTTCTGTTTTCCTTTTACTCTTTTTCATAATTCTTTGAAGATGAAAGATTTTATAAAGCTTTTTGTATTTGTCTAATAAATAATAAAAAAGAGGCACTGGGAAATGAAATATAATGTTAAGATTACTTTAATCCTCGTTGGAATGTTTCTTATAGCTCAGTTACTCGGTCTTGTGGTTCTTAATTCTTATGATAATTATTATGGAAAGACTGCCACAGAGATGGGGCTCGAGAAACCAGAAGCAAGTTTTGTCCAGGAAACTGTACCCCCTGAAGTTGAAATTAAGACAGCTATCGACGTAACCCAGATACTTTTTTCAATTATCTTTGCGATAGCTATAGCCACATTACTTTTCTTTTTATTAACTAAAATAAAAATTACTCTAATCTTTAAAATTTGGTTCACTGTTGTTGTATTTGTCTGTCTTTCAATTGCCTTTTCCCTTATTATTTATCCTTTAGTTGGCATGAATTTTATAAGCTTGTTTGGCACGACCTTTACACTCGCAGAAGTTATTGCTTTGCCTCTCGCTGCAGGATTTACATTTTTCAAGATCTTCAAAAGAAATTTCCTTGCCCATAATATCTCTGAACTCTTCATTTATCCTGGACTTGCAGTTGTTTTCCTTCCTTTGTTAAATGTTCTCATTGCAGGGTTATTACTTGTTGCAATAGCAATTTATGATGTTTGGGCTGTTTGGAAATCTAAACATATGATAAAACTTGCTAAATTCCATATAAATACATTAAAGATTTTCCCAGGTTTCTTAGTTCCATTTGTTTCAAAAAAAGATAGAATAAAGATTAATAAGATGAAACAAGCAATGAAAAGAAAAGAAGAAGAAAGAAGGAAAAAGGGAAAAGGCAAGAAGAAGAAAAAAATGAAAGAGATTAAGGTTAGAGTACAAGTTGCTGCTCTTGGTGGTGGTGACGTTGCTTTCCCACTAATCTTTGCAGGCACAATCATGTTTGCATATAATGTCCTTGCTGCATTACTCGTAGTGTTTTGTGCAACTCTCTCGTTATTATATTTATTTTATATAAGTAAGAAAGGGAAGTTTTATCCAGCCATGCTTTTCTTGACCCCAGGCTGTCTACTTGGATTGTTGCTTGTTTTATTGTTCTTCTAAGAAATTCTTGTTAAGTTCAATCGGGGTCGGCGAGCTAAAAATAAATTAGCACGATTAATACAATATCGAAAGATTTAAAAGTATTGGTTCATATATGGTACACATGGTTCAAAATAGAGACAATTTAGAATTAGAAATAATCCTTCTTTTGCTTAAAGAAGAGAATCATTTGAGAGGAATAGCTAGATCTCTTGGAGAATCGCATTCAACAGTTTTGAGGAGATTAAATAAGTTAGTAAAAGAAAATGTTCTGGATTATAAAAGAAAAGGCAAAAATAAGGTTTTCTTTATAAAAAATAATCTACAGGCAAAA
This sequence comes from archaeon, assembly GCA_030612665.1. Lineage (GTDB taxonomy): Archaea > Nanobdellota > Nanobdellia > Pacearchaeales > UBA284 > JAUWNL01. The sequence continues at coordinate 8,020 of JAUWNL010000020.1, read as the reverse complement.
AATTATGTTTTCAATGCAGAAAGATATAAATTAATTAAATTATTAAGAAAATATCCTGAACTAAGTATAATTGTAGAGGATGTTCTAAAAAAAACTAGTGAAAAGCTTATTATCCTTTTTGGTAGTTATGCAAAATTTAAAGCAAAAAAAGATAGTGATATAGACATATATATTGAAACAAAAAATAGAAAAGTTAAAGAAGAGATCGGATTTGTAAATTCAAAAATCAGGATAAAGATAGGTGATTTTGATATAGATTCGGAATTAATAAAAGAGATAATTAAAAACCATATAATGCTAAAAGGTATAGAGGAATTTTATGAAAAAACAAAGTTTTTTGAATAAACTAAGAAAGGAGGGTAAGTTAGAGTTAGTAGAGCCTTCTGAAGAAATTTGTAGTTCTTACTTGAAAAAGTCTGATAATTGTTTAAAGTCTGCTAAACTACTATTGCAAAATAATCTTTATGAAAATTCTGTTTCGTTATCTTACTATGCCATGTATAATTCTCTAACTGCTTTACTTTTTAAAACAGGTATAAAATGTGAAAATCACTCTGCTTCTATCATCTTGTTCAAAAAATTATTTGATAGGATTAATTTATCCAAAATAATTTTCTCTGCAAAAGAAGAAAGAATAGATAAGCAATATTACGTAACATCAAAACATAATTTTGTGCTTACAAAAGAATCTGCTCAAGAGATGTGTACAAAAGCTGAAAATTTCCTAATTCAAATGAAACTTTTGGTCAAAGAAATGAATATAGAAAAAAAAGAAAAAATCAGGAAAGATTTTGTATCTTTATTTAATATTTAAATATAAATCAGAAATCATAAATTAAGTATAAAAAGGAACTTCTGCTTTTCGTGCATGTGTTTCATAAAGTTGATATTTTCCCTTTCCTAATTCCTTGAATAGAAATTCTGTATCCCCCCTCACATATATTATCATCCCTTTTTCTTCTTCTTCTGGTTCTTCTGATTCTTTTGGTTTTACTTTTTGTAATTGCAACCATCCCCCCAAAATTTGTTCTTTTGTAACAATATCCCCTATTTCCATTTTAGTTTGGTAATTGTAAAAGTTTTATATCAAATTTATTCTCTGTTTGAAGTTTTTTCAAATAATTATGTAATATATTTTCCATTTCTTTCTTATTCCCTGCTTTATCATTTCTTTCATCATAATTTTTTTCATATATCCTTATTGATTTCTTCACTAATTCTGCTGATTGATTATAGATAATAAAAGAATCATCCCAAAAAAGAGTTACATTTATTCTTTTTGGAATAATCCCATGACAAGCAGTAATATCATATATTGATATATTTTCAATTAAATTATCTAATTTTTCATCGTGAGTATGACTTAACCCGATACTATAACCTCCAGTTTTAATTCCATCATTATCTATTTTACTGAGAAATGAATATACCTGGAAAGGATTTAATAAATTATATCCTAATGCTGATTTTTGATAAATTCTATCATCAAAACAAATTTTTTCAAGTATTATCTTCGAATTTTCTTTTCCAGATATAAATCCTACTTCTTCTCTTTTATTTTTCTTAGACAATTTTATTAATTTCTTGCTTTGTTTGAGAAATTCATCACTTATGATTAATTCTTTACCATCAAGTTTTGTTTCTATCATTTTCATTCTTGTTTTTATTTTAAATCAAGTCTGAATCCTTTATTTTCTAAAACATTAATAACATGGGCTGTTATTTCATTCTCAACTTTATAACCAATATAATCATATTTTTTACCTATTATTCCAATGCTTTTGCAAAGGTTTCTACTATAAAGAAGCTTACTAACAATTTTCCTTACAATTTTCTTATCACTTCCTTCTTCTTTTTTATAAAGATAAAGTATGTGCTCATCTATTCTTCGCAAACCTTGATCTGGCATGGATAAAGAGGAAGCTCCTATAGATTGTGCTTTTGACTCACATTTACTTATTAATCCAGATAATTTATCCAAGATTGTCATTTTTCAATTTCTCCAACAATTTTTTCTAAGATTTTCCTCACATCATTAATCCTTTCTCCCATATAATTTTCATTTCTTTCAAGGATACCCGCATATTTTTCTTCTTTTTCTGTCAATTCAAGTTTAAGTTCTTGTTTTGTCATAACTATATATTCTGGGATATAATTAGAATAAGATTCTCCAAGATTCTTGGCTGTTGATTCTATTTTATTTATCAATTCTTCAGGCTTGTATTTTTCCTTTAATATCCTTAGACTTTCGAATATTTTTGAAATATCATCTTCCATTTTTAATTTTATTTTAATATATTTTATTTTAATATTTTTAATATTAATATATTATCATGATTGTTTTAAATTTAACTTGCCATTCACGGATTTTCCCGTCATCAACTGGGTTATTATCTCCTTTTGTAATGCAATACCATCCTTCGCTATCATAACCAATCTCTATGACTCTATGGACAATGAGCTCATTACTATCTTTTTTTGGTTGAAATGCAATTATATCCCCAACATAAATTTGATTCACATCTGTGATAGGAATTTCAATACCATTTGCAGTATGATTTATTCCAGGCAACATGCTTCCAGTAGGAGCATATCTACTCATTACAGCACCTGCAACATTTATTATAATTTTATCATTATATATCTCAATATCTTGTTCTTGAATATAATCTGAAGAAGTTGGCTGGTTCATTGCAACTCCGAGGGTATTTCCAATATTATAAAAAATTCCTGATGTTGGTCTTTCATTTACTGGGATTAAAGCTAATCCAAGCAAAACAACAAATAAAACCATAAGAACAACAAGACTAATTTTAAGAGTCATTATCCCAAATTGTTTTTTCCTTTTTTCCTTTCTTTCTCTTTCTCTCGGTCTTGGAACATATAATGGAACTCGAGGTTCTCTTAGCCCTGGCCTTATCTCTCTCCCTTGCTTTGGGTCTCTGGTTTTCATATTTTTGGATATATACATCACTTTATAAGTTTTTCGATAGTTACTATTATAAAGTTACTAAAAGAAAGTTTTAAAAGATAAAGGTTTCTTATTTCTTAATGGAAATTAATAGAAACAAAATTAAAAAGAGATATAAAAAATTCTTTTCTGGAATTAGTTTCAAAAATATTGTTTCTTGGATTATTGGAGCAGGAATCCTTGGTGCTTTGACTGTTGGAACAATAAAAGTTTCTAGATTAGAAGAGATGTATAAAGGGATGGCTGTAGCAACAGAAGCTATAGCAGATACAATCGACATTTCTAAAGAAATAGAAAGTACAGAAAGTCCTTTTCTTATTTTGGAAAATAAAGCAAGAAATTATGATTTTACCAAATATCTTGAAAAATATCCTGAACGTGAGAATTATGTAAGGCTAGCAAAAAAAGCAGTTAAAAAATATGATTATATTTGGCATGCTGACCCATTACTTATTCTTTGTATGGGAGAACAAGAATCAAAATTCAAAAAAAAGGCAATATCATCTGCACTTGCAGCAGGCTCATATCAATTTATAATATCCACAGCAAAAGTGACAGCCATAGCAGAAGGAAAATTAGGAGAATGGGGGGTTTATATTCCTAAAAAATATTATGAATGGAAAGCCAAAAGAGGAAAACCTTGGCCATTTAGGTCACTTGCAATTTATTATTCTTCAATTGGATTACATGAGCAATCAGATAGATATTGGAAACTACATAGACATTATAAAAATGAATCTAACAAACTCTTAAAAGAATGTAAACAAGAAATTCGCGAAGCAATAGCAGGAAAAACTCAAGAAGAAATAATAAAAATTCACTGGCCATGTAATGACAGTCTCGCTACTTTTATGGCTGTGAAATACTTAGCTTATTCATTCAAAGAAAGAAAAGGAGATACCCGTGAAGCTCTTTCTTCCTACAATGCAGGAATGGGAAATGTAAGAAAGTATGGGGGAATTCCTCCATTACGTGAGACTGTGATGTATCAAAATATAATTATCAATAACTGGAAAAGATGGAATCCAATTCTTGAAGTAAAATTTCCAGAATTTAATTTTGAAAAAGAATCAGAACTTTGGATTAGAGAAAATAAAATAAAAAATCCATTTGTTTCTAAGCTTTACAATGGCATAAGAGTGCCCTGCCTTGGAAAATTGAAAGAAAAAGAGATTGGCTTGGGATTTACTTCAACCTTATTGTTTCCAGATTCCTTGGAACAGTTGTTTCAATATGATGCAATTTATAAATCGTTGATGCGAGATCAAGGCACTTTGATTGCTCCCCATGATTAATTATTATTCTATGGGGGCTAGGGGAAATATTATTTATAAAATTGAGAATTTCGTTCCTGCCACTATGGCCTGTAAGGCCATCAATCTTTATGATTTCCATTTTTACTTTAGCAATTTCTTCTTTTCCATCAACAGAAAAATGAACTTCTTTTATTCCTTCAATAACTTGACGTCCAAGAGAACCATGCCCCTGGTAACTAACAAAAACAATGCTGTTATGTAGATTATCTGCAAGTTCCCTGAAATATTCTAGGGAAGCTCCACCTACAAGCATTCCTGATGTTGCAAGAATAATACATGGAGCACCTTCAACAACTTCTTTCCTTTCTTTTGCTGAGCCAACACGCCTGAAGATTTCACTGCTAAAAGGATTTTTATCTTGGAAAATCTGTGTCTTGACATATGGCGATAGAAATTCTGGATAAGCAGTATGTATTGCTGTGACATCCCAGACAAGCCCATCAACATAAATTGGAACCTTTGGAATCAGATTATTATCATAAGCATACTTAACAATCATCATAATCTCCTGGGCTCTTCCGACTCCTAACACAGGAACAAGTATTTTTCCCCTGCGTTTTATTGTTTTATTTATAGCATCAATAAGAATTTGTTCAGATTCTCTCCTAGGGGCTAAAACATCCTGCTTGCTTCCATATGTTGCTTCAGTAATAAAAGTCTCTAGCCTTGGGAATCTTGTGGCAGCAATTTCAAGCACACGGGTTTTTGCATATTTATGGTCTCCAGTATAAATTAGATTATGTAATCCATTTCCAATATTAAGATGAACCATTGCACTTCCGAGGGTATGGCCTGCGTTATAGAAAGTAAGCCTGACATCTGGAGTAATGTCAGTGACTTCATTATAATTAATTTCAATACTATGTTTAATCATCTGTTTAATATCAGCAATCTTGAATAAAGGAGATTGGGCTTTTTTGTAACTAACTCCAATAAAATCAAGGGCTAATAAGCCAGCAATGTCTCTTGTTGGAGCTGTCATATACACTGGCCCGCGATACCCAAGTTTATACAAGTAAGGAACAAGTCCCGAGTGATCTAAATGAGCATGGGTAATTATAACTGCATCAAGTTCTTTGATATTAAATTCAGGCACATTCAAGTAAGGAAATCTATCTGAATTACTTGCAGCAATGTCAATTCCACAATCCAAAAGAATTTTTGATTCAGGGGTTTGCAACAACAAACAGCTTCTTCCAACTTGCCTAGCTGCTCCTAAAAAAGTAACACGCACCCATTCTTCTTTTTTTTCAGGATTCCATTCTTTATAGATTCTTTTTCCAATACTATTGAGAAATTTCTTTCTATAATCATCATTAACATAAAGCACTTGACGAATTGCTTCTGTTATCTTGCTTCTAATTGCAGGGCTCCTTCTGATTTGAGGAATCCACAAGGTTTTTTCCTTAATATTTTTTAGTATTTCCCCTCCTTTTCCTATTGCCATTCCAGGTTTTTTTACTTCAATAATCACAATCCCCCTTTGTTCGTCAAAAATAATCTCACTAATCTCAGCTTCTTTTGGGATAATTTTCTTGATATATTTTTCAGTTTTTTCTTTATCAATAACAATCTTGTTTGTTGCTCGAAGCTCTATTCTTTTTTTTATTTTGTTGACTACTTCACGTATTTTTTCTTCTCCAGTTAGGAAAAAATCTTTATTGTCTGTGTAAACAACTATATTCGCTCCTTCAAAACTTGCGTTACTTATAACCTTCGGTGGCAATTCACTAAGAATGGTTTTTAAAATATCAGCCATGCTTGAAAACCTCCAGTTTTCGGCATGCCAAAAAATTAAATTTTTTGTGCATTTTCTATTTTTGATTTATATTTTTATATTTATTTTTCTTTACTGTTTTTTATTTAGAAAACTTTTTTACTTTTCTTTACTTTTTGACTAGGACATGTTTAACTTCTTCTGCAAGAATTTTTCTTGCTCCTTTCTTATCAATTAAAACAACATCAATACCTTCACCACTTCCAGTATCACGTTGCATAGCAGCATTAACACATCTGACAGCAAGCTTAACTGATTCATCTTGAGTCATTCCTTCTACATAAGAATCTTCAAGGACACCATAAGCAACAACCATGCCAGAACCATCACTAACATAATCCTTATGTTCAACAACACTGCCATCTGGACTTACTTCAAATAACCAGAATCCATCATTATCAACCCCCCCTACAATAAAAGCTGAGATTCCAATGATTGGACTGAATTTTCTTATATTATCATAAGTAAGCATACCAAACAAATTCGCAGTAGCTTTAACACCTGGTTCTATTTTTGTTCTAAGCTTCTTAAGCCTGAGTTCTGCCTTTGTCAACTTTACAATAAACTGACAATCAGAAACATTACCTGCTGTTGTGACCCAAATTTTATCAGTAATTGGAAGGATTTTATCAAACTTTTTGTGTCCAACAAACAATGCTCCGCCTCCGCCTCCAAGAGTCATTCTTTTGTCTGCAGCTAACACTATGCCGTCTTTGAAAACCAGGCCAAGAGTGGTTGTGCCAGTTTTTCTTATACTTTTTTTAACTTCTTCATCCATTTTGTATAATCTTAAAGCAACAATATTGTTCAAGAATTTAATTCACCTAACCTAAAGTTAAGGATTTATCTTAATTTATAAACTTTTCGAATTATGATTATTATTGATTTATCCGGACTTTTTAAGTTAAAAAATGATAAAAATTAAGCTCCCTCAAATAGAACATACCAATCCTCGTCCCAAGCCAAATCTATTTCCTGAGAAATATCACTCAATTTCTGCATATTTTCATTAATCTCTGGGATTAAGTCATTATAGAGAAGATGATATCTTGTCGCTTCTGTTTCAGAACCATAATTTATCTCATAAAGTGATTTAGACATGTAATCTAATAATAAATAATATTGATTATTTAAATCAAGTAGAATATCTGTCTGCTCTATCCGATTATTGATTTCTTCTCTGTAAAATTCATTTGGGGGAATGTCTTTTAAAATATCAAGTTTGCTCTTTGCGTGTAGAAGAAGCTGTTTGGCCTCTCCTGTTTGGTCTTTTCCTAGATCAATATAATTTATCGCAGTATCATAATAGTAATCTGTTTCAGTATACCAGTTTGCATTTTCTAAATTTATAACAGCAAGTTCAAAATAACTATCGGCGACATGATAATCATTAATTGCTATTACATAATTATTAAAAAATTCTGTATCATCTTTTAAAGAGAAATTGTATAAATAAATATTAAATCCAATAGAAATTATAAATAATACTATAAGAACAATTATCTTAATCTTCTTTTTTAGTTTATTTGCCATTTGATATTAAATATAAACTAATTTAAAAATCTGTCGTTTTATATCAAACTCATTCTAATCAATTCCTACCATTTATTTCAGAAATAATATTTATAAAGTTTTCTATGATTAGTGGATTTGACGTAAAGAGGATTTGATGGATATAATAAAAATAAAGGAGATTTAATCATTTTGGTTTTGTGTGGGGATTGAAGTAGGGTTTCAAGATTCAAAGTTTTCTATTGGGGGCATTCCCACAAAATCTCTGAACATTACATGAAATCCCTCAACCAATACACTTACATTATGAACTTCCATCATAAATTCCGATGTAGACTGACTTGTTGGAGAAGAATCACTCAACCCCTTACAAAAATAAATTCTACCATTTTTCCAATAGAATGTAAAATGCGCTATAGCATTTCTTCTTTCTCTTATTTCATC
>JAUWNL010000003.1 GCA_030612665.1 archaeon | reverse complement strand
CCATTTTAATACTACTTCTTGATAGTAACAGATATATTTAAATCTTTGTTTTTATATTGGTTTTATATTGTTTTTATATTTTCTCTCTTTTTTGATTTATTTAAAAAAGTTTATAAGATATAAAAAGCTTGTTGTATTATGGAAAAAGATGTGAAGAAAATTTTAGCAATAACTATATTTCTCGCTTTAATTGTATTAACCTTTTTTCTGATCAAACCTTTTATAGGGGCAATTTTATTTGCTGCAGTTTTCGCATACATGTTACACCCAATTCATAAAAGATTAGTCAAGCTAATAAAAAAACCTAATTTAAGTGCAGGGATCATAACGTTTGTTTTTATTGCAGCTGTGGCAGTCATGTTATGGTTTATAGCACAAATCGCAATAAAAGAAGCTTTTAATCTTTATCTTTCAATTCAAAAAATTGATATATTTAATATAATAAATAATCTTCTATCTAGAATATTTATAGATGCTCCGGAATTAAGCAGGCAATTAACAATTTCAATCCAACAAACAGCAACAGAAGCAATTAATAGTTTCATGAATAGTGCTGGAACTGTGATTACTGATGCTCCAAAATTATTCTTACAAATCTTTGTTACTTTTTTTGTGACTTTCTACTTTTTGAGAGATGGTAAAAAAATTATCAAAAATCTTTATAGTTTATTTCCTTTTGAAAAAAAGATAAAAGACAGATTCTTAAAAAGATCTGCAGACATTGCAAATGCAACAATCTTCGGACAAATTATCATAGGGATTATCCAAGGTATTACTGCAGGAATCTCCTTTTATTTATTTGGTGCTCCATCTCCTTTATTCTTCACTGTACTTGCTGTATTCCTTTCAATCTTGCCTTTTGTTGGTGCATGGCTTGTTTGGATTCCTGTTGGATTGATGATGATTGCATCAGGAGATGTTGTAAATGGTATCTTATTGATGGTTTATGGATTAATCATTGTTGGATTAATTGATGATGTTATAAGGCCACATATTGTAGGAAAAAAAGGAAAAATAAATCCTGCAATAGCCCTCGTCGGCATGCTGGGAGGACTTGCATTGATTGGACCAGTTGGATTAGTTGTAGGCCCTATTATTATAGAATATATTTTAATATTTATACAAATTTATAAAAAAAGAAAATAGAATTTTGAAAAATTAAAAAAGAGGTAAAAGAGGGAGATTATTGTTATGTTACTAAAAGTAAAATCTTTAAAATTTTTGGCAGGTCGTCCTGTAGCAATTATTCATCAAAAAGTTTCTCAAAAACTAGATGTTCATTCTGGAGAAAGAGTAGCTATAAGAAAGAAAAAAGATCATCAAGAAATAATTTCAATTGTTGATATTGCAACAGGCATTCTTAAAGAAGATGAAATTGTTGTTTCTTATGAAATTTTCAAGAAACTCAGATTAAGAGAAGATTCTTTAGTAGATATTGAACCAGCATTAAAACCTTTAAGTACTAATTTTATTTTGAAAAAGCTGCAAGGAAAAAAACTCAGTTATACTGAAATTTTTTCTATAATGAAGGATATATATAAAAATTCTCTAACTGAAACTGAAATTGCTTATTTTATTTCTGGAATGTATGTCTATGGAATGAATGATAATGAGACAATTGCACTAACCAATGCGATGGTCAAGATTGGAAAAATTCTTGATTTAAATAAAAAGATGATTATAGACAAACATAGTATTGGAGGAATAGCAGGAAATAGGACTACTCCGATTGTTATTGCGATTTGTGCTGCCACAGGACTCGTGATGCCCAAAACATCATCGAGAGCTATAACAAGTGCTGCTGGAACTGCAGATGTTATTGAAACTTTATGCAATGTAGAATTTTCACTTGAAGAGATTAAAAAAATAGTAAATAAGAATAATGCATGTCTCGTCTGGGGTGGTTCTCTTGGCTTGGCACCTACAGATGATAAAATAATACAAGTAGAGAGGATAATGGGTATTGACCCTCAGGCACAACTCATTGCTTCGATTCTTGCAAAAAAAGTTTCAGTTGGTGCAACTCATTTTTTACTTGATATTCCTTTTGGAAAAGGAGCAAAAGTAAATTTTGGACAAGCAAAAAAACTTGCAAAAAAATTCCATAAAATATCAACCCTTCTTGGACTAAAAATCATGATAGCATTAACAGATGGAAATCAACCAATAGGAAAAGGAATAGGCCCTGTTCTTGAAATGAGAGATATCCTTGCAGTTCTTGTAAGAGAAAAATCAAGACCTTTAGATCTCGAGGCTAAAGCAATTGTTCTTGCTGGGCTAATCTTTGAACTTGCTGGAAAAACAAAAAAAGGTCATGGTAAAAGGCTTGCTTCATATATCCTTAATTCAGGGCAAGCTCTTGAAAAATTCAAGGAGATTATAAAGGCACAGCACGGAAACTTTGGAGATTTAAATGAAAAATTAAGGTTAGCTAATTTCAAAAAAATAATTATTGCAGAAGAACATGGCAAGATAGAAGAAATGAATAATAAAAAAATAAATTTTGTTGCAAGAGTCGCTGGATGTCCTGCAGACAAAAGAGCAGGCATTTATCTTCATAAGCAAGTCGGAGATTTTGTAAAAAAGAATGATATAATTGCTACAATTTATTCAGAAAATAAAAGAAAATTGAATTACGCAGAAAAAATCTTTAAAGATTCAAAGGCAATTGTCATCAACTAATATCATCAACTAATAAATAATAATCAGATAGATAATCAGCTAGATTATCAATTAAATCTCTTTCTTTAGATCTCTTTCTTCAGTTCTCTTAGATATTTTATATGATCTTTTTTTAATTTCCTAAATTGCCATTTATTTAATTTCTTAATCATATTTACGCTCATTTCAGCGGTCGTAATCAGTGGCAACATAACATAGTCAGCTTTTTCTTTGTACATTTCAAGAGCCCCATCAATATTCTGTGCAGTCACTACAATAAAAATTCTTGGCCAAAATTTTTTGAAATAACCTATTATAAGAAGATTATCTTCTTTTCTTGGAATAGTTGAAATAACAACCCTAAGTCTTTTAAGTGGTAAGTGATTTAAAATTTCTGTATTTGAGATGTCTCCATAAATCGCCGAGATATTCTTATTTTCAAGAGATTTAATAATTTCAGGATTAAAATCTACAGCAAGGATTTTGTGATGGTATTTCTTAAGTTTTTTCAAAAATATAGAACCCATCCTGTGGCAACCAATCAATAGGACAGTTTTCTTTTTTTCTCCCTTGTATCTTGTTTTCTCTCTGAAAGTTGGCAGTTTGTCTAAGAGCCATAATGACCCGATTGTCTTTGAATAGAGTGTCATGCTTCCTTTGATAAAATAAGGAGTTAAACCCATACTGACTATAGCAATAAGGACAACAATTGTAAATATTTCTTGTGTTAACATTCCTAAAAGAAGACCTTGGAATGCAAGAATCAATGAAAATTCGGATATTTGAGCAAGACCAAATCCTGTCAAAGCACTTGTTCTTCTTTTGTAGCCTACGATTCTTACAAAAAATGCAATAATCAATGGTTTGGCAATTAAAACAAGAGCAAGGAAAATGAGGAATGGAATAATAATAGGTATAATATTAAATGAAGTAAGCAACATTCCAAGTGACACGAAAAATATGATTGCAAAGAAATCACGAAGAGGTCTGATTTTTGATTCTATCTCTGTTTTATAATGTAAATTAGCTAGAGCAAGACCTGCAATAAAAGAACCAATAATAATTGAAAAGCCTAATAAGTATGAGAAAGCAGCAAATAAAAATAAGAAAGCTATAGCAACAATAAATAATAATTCTGGGGATTTTGAGGAAAATTTGAATAAAGGCTTAAGAACAGTTTTGTTTAAAATAAAAGCAAATGATAACATTAAAACCAGTTTTGTTAGAGCAATAAAAATAAAGTATGAAGAAAATTCCTTTGAAAGTAAAGCAAGAGCAAAGATTGCAACAATATCTTGTATCAAAAGAATTGAAATGATTATTCTGCCATGTAAGGTATTAACTTCATATTTATCTGCAAGTAATTTGATAACAAGGATAGTTGAGCTAAATGATAAAATTAAGGCAAGATAAATCCCTGTAATCAAAGAAAAGCCTAGAGCCTGAGAAATAAAGAAAGTTGCTGCGCCAATTATTGCAATTTGAAAACATCCAGCAAGTACAGAACCAAGAGAAGTTTCCTTTAATTTTGAAATACTAATTTCAAGTCCAGCAACAAACAACAAGAAAGCTATTCCAATCTCAGCAAAAACTGAAATCAAAATTGTATTTTTCACCAAACCAAGAACAAGAGGGCCGATTATCAGGCCGGCAATAATATATGCGGGAATCATTTCTTGTCTAAGAGATTTCATAACCAAGGCAAAGAAAGCGGCAACAATAATAATTAATCCTATACTAATCAATACAGCCTGGCTCTCAGGAAGCTGGGAAAGTAAAATTTGTAGAGATGAAACTCCAGAAGAAAATGAAGAAAAAGCTGTACCTAGAGCTGAAAGAATTCCTGAAAAAAAACTAGCTATAGTAGATATATCAATCACCATTCACACCTCTCTTGTTTCTATTATCTCTCTTACCTCTTTTTTTATAATTTATATTTTATATTATACTTTATATTATAACTTATAATCTGTAATTTATATATTTCAAAAGATATATTTTAGAAGAGGGATTTGATATAAAAATATTTGCATTGAGTTAAATTTTTTCTCAGTGATTTTATATACTAAACATCTAGTATAATCACATTTATTTTAGCCAGCCCCTGTTTTATTGAGTTTATTATTTTTTCTCTGCTTATTTTAAGCCTTTCGCCTCTTTTTAGCTTTTTTGCCTTTTCGTTATTTAACTTTTCAATTTCTAATTTTATCTTTTTTATTTCAGCTAATAAATCTTCAATTTCATCTTTCTTAATTGTTGCTTTATTTTTGATTATTTCGTCTTTTTTGTCATTAATTTGTTTTATCTTGGCTAAGATTGCTTCATTATTTAATTTAGCTTCGTCAAGCAGGATTAGAATGCTTGCCCCACCATCTCCCTGAAAGTTTGTTTGAAAATCTTCTTTATGAGATTTTACAATATTCATTTGTTCTTCAAAAATATGGAAAAAATTAGCCAGTGCTTTAAAATCAATAAGTTGCCTTAAACTGAAAATATCTTTTTCTAACGCCCCCTCCAATAATTTAATTTTTTCTTGTTTTTTTAAATTTTCAATATAACTTTTCTCTTTTTTAATCTTTTCAATTTCTTCAATAATTTCCTTATTTTCTTGTTTTTTTTCAGTTATTTTTTTATCTAAAGAGGTTATTGATTCATCAATTTCCTTAAGAATCCTCTCCATTTCAATAACATGCTTTAATTTTAATTTAATAAAAGAGATTATTTTAGAAGAATTAATAATATCTTTATTTTTATCAAATGTCTTTGTTAAATATTTAGAAAAACCAGTTACTCTCTCTTTTATATTACCTATTTCCTTTCCAATTAAAATAGTGGTTCTTTCATAACTCATACGTGAACTCTTACTAAAATTGTAATAAAGTTTGTTTACATCCAAAATAAATTCCTCAAGGTTGTTTTTTTTCAATATACTTAAACTCTCTGAGAAATCTTTTATTTTTTCAAGGTATTTTTCCCTTCCTTCATTTACTATGGATTTAATTTTATCTTTAGTCTTTATTGAATCAACATCAACACTCTCTAAAATATCTGCTTTTTCCTTAAGTTCATTAATAAAAAAATTAATTTTTTCCTGTATCAAAACAAAAACCTCTTTTTCTTTATCTTTAATTTCTTTTCCTTTGTTTTCAACCCAATCTCCAATCTCATCAAAAGCCACTTTTTCTGTTTCTCTTTCAGACTCTTTAGTTCTATTCTTTTCTATTAATTTTTTTAAAAAATCAATAAATCCCATTGTTTACCTGTTGTTTATTATAAGGATTTTTAATTAACCAATGTTTTTAATCTTATAATCTTAGATAAATCTAGATTTTTAGTATTTATTTAGTATTTATTTTGATTATCTTTGTTTCTATAATCATAATTTCCATAATCATAACCATAATATTCTTTTAACATCTTTACCTCTTTTATTTCTTTATGTTTTATATTTGCATTGTACCAACGAAATATATTTAAACTATTTTTCCCTTAATTTTTTATAAAGAGCAAGATAAAAGAGGAAACAAAAGAGGAAAATGAACAAGAAATATTTAATTTTTTCATCAACAATTATCATAATTCTTCTGGCATGTTTTGCAATTGCAGAGATTAGTGGAATTACCTTAAATGCTCCTGCAGATGAGGATGTAATAAATGGAACTTATACTTTTAATACAACAATTACTGGAATTGCTGATAATGTATCTTTTTACAGCAACAATCCTGAATGGACTCTTATTTGTTTTAATGATACTGCAAGTAGTACAGACAAGACTTTTATTTGTGATAATAATTCTATCCAATTAAGTGATGGTACTTATACATTTAATGCAATTGGGAGAGCAGCACTTCTTGATGAATATACTGAAGCTTCAGATATAAGCACAAATGTCATAGTTGATAACACTTTTCCTGTAATTAATTTAAATGATCCTATAAATAATTTAAATACACCTTCAACAAATATTTCATTTGATTACACTCCCTCAGATGTTCTATTACATACTTGCTATTTGACTTGGAATGTAACAGAACAAAAAAATATAACTAATCTAACATCCACACAAATTCCTTTATTAAATGGTTCTCAAAATAATTTTTTTCAGACAAATCTTCCTGAAGGGCACCATACTTGGAATATTACCTGTAATGATACTCTCAAAAGAATAAATTCAAGTGAAACAAGAACTTTAACCATAGACTGGACTGATCCAGTAATAACCAGTACGGGGGTTGCAAATGATTCTGAATATGATATAGATCAATCCATAAACTGTAATTGCACTGCTACAGATAATCTTGATAATGAAATAACTTGTTCTGGAACTGGATGTAATACAAACAGTGCTGGACAAAAAACTGCAACCTTCACAGCAACTGATAGAGCAGGAAATTTTCATCGGGTGACTGCAAATTACACTGTCCTCGAAGAACCACCAGCAGAAGGTGAGGCAGAAAGTGAGGGTGAAGCCGAAGGCGAGGGCGAGGGAGAAGGAGAGCCAGAACCAAGAACAGAAGAAAAATGTTGGGATATTCTCGAAGCTGGAGCAACAATAGATTATGAAGTTGATAATGAGGAAATTGGAATAAGAAAAATTACAATTATTCCAAATAAAGCTTTGAGTAATACTTGTTTGAAAGTAAAACAAGTTATTAGTATTACGACTGCTGGTGTAACAAAATATTCTGAGGATAATAAGGTTTACAAATATTTCCAGATAGAACCAACTGGAATTAGTGACGAGGATTTGACAAGTGTTAATATAGAATTTTCTATTGCTAAATCATTCTTCTATGATCATCACAGGGATACGACTAATCTCAACAGATACAAGGAAGGCTGGGAAGAACTTGATACAGAAGACTTAAGTCAAGATGAAATAAATTACGCTTTCTTTGAAGCTGAAAGTCCTGGGTTCAGTGATTTTGTAATTGTCTCTGATAAAAGGATAACTGGAGAAACTGTAGGAACAGGACCAGGATGTGGTGATGGTATTTGTGACCCTGATGAAAATTCAACAACCTGTTGCCAAGATTGTGGATGTGCTTTAGGTTTTGAATGTATAAATAACTCGTGTGAAAAATCTTCTAAGTTCATAGTTTTCCAGTGGTTTGAAAGAGCATATAATGATGTTAAAGAATGGATTGAAGAAAAAATTAAGTTTGATTGGATAGGAAACAAATGGTGGCTAGGCTTGCCAGTCTGGGCTTGGATAATTGTTGGAGCTGTAATTGTAGCAACAGGAATTCTTGGATTTATCTTCAGAAAAAAGATTAAGTTTCCCTTTGAAATCAACTTTTCAGTACATAAGAAACATTATGGTTTCAGGTAGAATAATAAAAATCTTTTCTTTTTTAATTATTAATGTTTATTAAGAATTCTAAAACGCCGGGACTGGGAATCGAACCCAGATATCCTTGCGGAAACAAGGTTAGCAACCTTGCGCCTTACCGTTGGGCCATCCCGGCATACAGGAATAGATGATTTTTAATTTTTAAACTTTGGGATTAAGATGTCAATATGTTTTATTAATATGTTTTGTTAATCTATTTTGTTAATATTCCTTGATTCCTTTTCTCTCAATTATCTTAAACTTTCTATCAAAACGGCGTTGTTTGATGAATGAAATTGTTCCCTCAATAACAAGTCCTATTCCAACGAGGAACCAAAACCAATTAGAAGAAAAATCATAAACTCCAGTTATCTTTATCATAGCGCCCATAGCTATAATAAAACCAACAAGTATGAATCCTTCATATCTTATAAAATTAATTTTATGTCTCATTTTTTTCTGCCTTTTTTCTTTTCTTGATAATGTTTTCAGCTCTTTTAATCATTTCTTTTTTCAAGCCAATAAAACAACCTCCTGACTTGCCTGCACAATAAGTAGCCTCTTTTCCTATGATTCTCGCAATCTCAGGACTTTCAATATCTATATGAGTAATACGAGCTCGGCTCTTTCCTTTTTCATGCAAATAAACTTTTGCTTTAATAGGATATTTTCCTTGTCCTGGTCCTGACATGCTAAATAGAGTATAGCAAGGTTTAAAAAATCTTTTTATTTAAAATAGTGATAGCGAGGTGGAGCAGCCTGGAGTGCTCGCAGGGCCCATAACCCTGAGGTCGCGTGGTTCAAATCCCGCCCTCGCTATTTGGCTAAGGAAAAATGACCACTATTGGAGTTGAACTTGGAAAAATAATAATTGGAGAAACTTTTGAAGAATTATTCCAAGGTTTATTCAAGGGAAAAAGAACACATTTAGGAAATAATCGAGAAGTTGGAGAGATAGACATAACTGATTTTGATAAGCATAGATGTGTAGAAGTAAAAGGAGGCCATTATAAAGATAGATTTCTAATTCTTGAAAGACAATATTTATTACATAAAAATCTTGCAGAGGGGAGATATAGCCAATTGGATTTTTTTTTCAAAGATCCTGAAGTATATTATGCTTTTTTCTCTCATAAAGTTAAACCTATTGCCGATAGATTTAATATTGAAGAACTTAAAAAAGAATTATTAGATAATATTGACTCTTTAATCATTCTTTCTTTTGATATAATACAAGAGATGTGCGGAAAAAATGGGATCTATAGACCAAAAAGTTTGTGGTTAGATTATATGGCATTTAAAAGGAAAGATGTAAATTTGCTTTTAGAAAATCCAAAAAAAGCTTTGGAAAATCTTGAATTAAAAACAGAAGATTATAAAATAATGAAAGGAAATATAAGAAAAAACAAATATACTAATGAATTTAAAGTACTTTCAGTCATAAATAGAAAATATACTCATGGAGGATTTTTTGAAAAATGAAATACTTCATTGGAATTGATGATTCTGGACGTGGTCCAGTAATTGGACCAATGGTACTTGCAGGAATCCTTGCAGATGAAAAACAAATTAAAATCCTCAAGGAACTAGGAGCTAAGGATTCAAAAATGATTACTCCAAGAAGACGCGAGTTACTTGCTAAAAGAATAAAGAAATTTATTTCTGCACATTATATTATTAAAATCCCTGCACAAGAAATAGACCATCAATTAAATTCTGGAATTAATCTTAATAAAGTTGAAGCCATAAAAGCAGCTGAAATTATCAATCTGCTTATGAAAAAAGTCGATGAACTAAAACTAAAGGAAGTAGAGATTATTATTGATTGCCCTTCTGTTAATAGAGAATCATGGAAAGATTATTTGATGAAACACATTATTGAAAATAAAAATGTGAAAATAAACATGAGATGTGAACATAAGGCTGATGTAAATCATGCTATTGTCAGTGCTGCATCGATTCTTGGTAAAGTAACGAGAGATGCAGAGATTGAAAAAATAAAAATAAAATATGGAATTGAGTGTGGTTCTGGTTATCCTGCTGATCCGCTTTGTAAGAAATTTCTCAGAGAACAAGGTGATGAATTTGCTGAACTTGGAATAGTACGTAAGACATGGCAGACATGGAAGAACCATGTCAATAAAAAAACGCAAAAAAGGCTCAAGGATTTCTGATTTCTGATATATTTCTGATTTTCTATCATAAAATTTGAGAAAAAACGATTCTTAGGGGGTTTATACTAAATATTATATTTAATATAAGCCAAATGGCTGCGATTCTAACCTTAAAATGGAAAAATCCAATTGCAGAATAAATAGCCACTAAAATTCCACCCGCAGCGAGTAGAGAATTAAACAATATTGGGAAAGCAATTGCATTTGTTGCAAATCCTACTGCTATGCTTAAAAGACCTAAACCTCCCAATGGCCACCATAAATCTTTTTTATAATAATTTATTTTTATTAAATAGCCAATCGCAAATATTGCACTACCAACTAAAATAGTATATCTTAAAATCGTATAGATGTCACCAAAAAATGCAAGAATTGCGCCGATTGATACAATTATTTGAAGTGTTATAAACATTTTTTGTTTATTTAAATAAGCAGTAAATCCTAATACTGGTGCACCAATCACAAAAAGCAATTTCTGAAGCAATGAGCCGCCTTCGACAATTGTGCCTATAACCAAAAGAATCATGGCGATTATACCAATAACAAGAGAATGCTTTCTCAAAAGATCTATTAAAGTCATAATAAAAAATAGGGACAAGAAGTATAAAAGAGTATCGTTTAATTCAGCATAATAAATTTTAAATAATTTTAAACATATAAAAAAACATTAAAAGAGAGGATATTAATTTTCTAAATCAATTTTCTAAGTGAGTATCCACTGAGGATAAGAATCCCAATACCAAGCATTACTGATATCCAAAGACTTAGTTCATAATCATTTGGAAATAAATATAAATCCATTAAACCCCAAACTCCCCTCCAAAAAGAAATAACTGCAAAAGCTATAAGGATTGCAAAGAAGATTTTTTGGGGTTTATTAATTTTTTTTAATATTCTTTTCATTTTATATTTTAATTTATTCTTCCCAAGAAACAGTAGCGATGTTGATTGGTCCATCTATCATTTTTTTAGTGAGTGCTATTTTAGTCCCAAAATTATCCCAAACAGTATCACCATAAATACATTCAGGCATACCTAAAGAATCCATTGGAGGATTAAGTATAAATCTAAGATTACTACCATCACTATTTATAATCCCAATTTCTGGAATTTTTATTTCTTGGAGGGGAGATGTTCCAAATATAATCTCCTCATTTTTATTCCATGCTCGTTGGAATATCCACTGATAAGTATCACTTGGAGCATATATCTGATGTTTGTTTGAGCCATCATTATTCATAATCCAAATCTCATTTGGCACTTTTGGAAATCTTTCAGAACTAGGATACCATACTTGTCCTTTAATATAAACGATTTTTGAGCCATCATAACTAAAAGACTGCCAGGAACATGGCTCATCCTCTTCTGTAGTAAGTTGAGTTTTTTCTGTTCCATTAGAATTCATTATCCAAATTGATGGTTTTCCAGATTCATAATGAGTATATGCAATTTTAGTTCCATCTGGATTCCAAGCAGGCTGGGAATTGCTTGGCTCAGTTGTCAATGGAGAATTGTCCTTCCCATCAGAGTTCATAGTGTAAATCTGATTGTTCAATTCGTATGCTATGTTATCTTCTACAGGACTCCAGGATGGGTCAAACCCCAGGCCAATTTCTGTGAGTCCAGTTCCATCAGCATTGATTAAGTATAGAGTTTGAGTCTGCCCCTGCATACGACAAAAAACAATTTGGCTTCCATCAGGGCTCCAATCTGGGTCAATAGCATTTTCAAAAGAAGTGAGCTGGGTTACTTCAAGAGGTTCAACAGATTCAGATGTTTGTCCATTTCCCCCATCTCCTGTTTCTGCTTCTTGTTTAAAAGGATTAATAATAAAAATAACCCCAACTATTATCACTAAAATTATTATTCCAATCACAATATATTTTGATTTCATTCTAAAGAAAATATAACAATATTGCAATCCTCATAAATATCTGGTCCTGGATTTATTTCTTGTGTTGATACTATTTTAGTTCCAGTTTTATCCCAGGCAACATCGCCATACATAAATTCATGAGCAGCATCTTCTGGTTGAGAAAGTTCTGGAACTTTAATCAAACATTGAGGATTAGTTCCATCAGAGTTTATACTCCATATTTGAGGTCTTCTTTTCCACCAAATTCTTGGAAACATAATTTCATTATTTTTACTCCAAGCATTTTGATACATATAATGTATGCTAGCTTCTGGTTTATAGATTGCATGCTTGTTTGAGCCGTCACTGTTCATTACCCAAATTTCATGTGCTGGTCTGTGAATTAAAAAAGGTGTACTGCCATGAATGAATCCTTTGTTATAAACAATTTTTGAGCCATCTGGACTAAAAGATGGACCACTGCAATAACCCTCTTCTTCAGTTGTTAATTGAGTTTTTCCAGTTCCATCAGAATTCATAATCCAAATTGAACCTAAAACTCCTGTTCCATCACAAGTTGGATCACTTGATGGGACAGGTGCATTACTATTATCATAAACTGCATAAGCAATCTTTGTTGCATCAGGACTCCATATTGCTAAATGTGAGTTTTTCATGCCAAAAGGAACTGCATTTGTTTTATCTACATTTAAATCAATTATATATAAATCACTATCTTCTCCTCCATAACATAATATTCTATTATCAATAGGACTCCAAGAAGGATCATAAAGATATTCATGTCCGATTTTAGTGAGCCCTGTTCCATCGATATTTATAATATACATATTTCCATTTTTATCCTCACCTGTTTTAGTAAGTCTACTAAAAGCTATCTGTCTTCCATCTGGACTAAAGTCCGGATCAGCAGATAATCCTTCTCCTGTAAAAGAAGTAACCTGAACTATATTATCAGCACTAAAAATCGCCTCTGCTTCAAGGCCTTCTTTTGGTATAGGATAACCATCTTCTTGTACTTCTTCTGCTTCACCCTGATAAATAGCATAATTATTTGGAGGAAAGTTTAAAACACCAACAACTAAATTAACAAAAGTTGTACCTCGTTCACCAAATTCAAATAAATAAGGTTCAGTTGTTGTTCCAACATAATCTACAACTGCTTCACCTAATGGCTTAACATTATTTTGAGCATTTTCTAAGTTTGCAAATTGTTTGCATCTTAAAGATGGCCCTTCATTTAGATAATCAAATCTAAACCATGTTGGGCTTGGTACATATACTCCAATTATTGATTCTACTACCATCCAACTTTCACTGTCACCTTCAATAAGACTAAATTGAGAATTAGATGCTACTCCTCCTTCTGGGCCTTCACCATCGGTTTTTACATAACCTAACAACTCCTTACATTTTTCACATAATTGTCTCCCTTGTAAATCCTCTATAACATTACAACCATCAGAAGGCCAGGATTCTCCTGCACATATTTCTTGCAATTCAGATTCAGGAATATTCTCAATATCTTCTTCAATACAGCCGCTAATAAAAATAATTGTAAGGAATACTAATATCAAAATTCCAAAGATCCCCCACTTTTTCATAGATGTATTCAAGTAAAATGTTATAAATATCTTTCTTTTCCACCATAATAAATTTTAAATAATGGTTTTGCCTCGAAGAAGTATAAAGGAATAAAAAAGGAGGAAAAAATGCCACATATAAAAAAATTAACACTTCAAGGTTTCAAGTCATTTGCTCATCCAACTGATCTTTTGCTTGAAAAAGGTTTGAATGTTGTGGTTGGACCTAATGGAGCAGGCAAGAGTAACTTAGCTGACGCTATTTGTTTTGTTCTTGGAAGATTAAGGGTTAAGAGTATGAGGGCTTTGAGAGCCTCTAACTTGATTTTTCATGGAGGTAAAGAAGGGAAAGCTGCACAACAAGCTAAAGTAACTATGGTTTTTGATAATTCTGACAATACTTTTTCGTTGCCAGAAAAAGAAGTTGCAATATCCAGAATTGTAAAGAAAACTGGTTCAAGCATCTATAAAATAAATAATCAAACTAAAACCAGGCAAGAAGTCCTAGAGCTTTTGGCACAGGCGGGAATTGACCCTTATGGTTTCAACATAATTCTTCAGGCAGAAATTGACCAATTTGTTAAAATGCATTCTGAAGAAAGACGTGGGATTATCGAAGATATTGCAGGAATTAGTATCTATGAAGAACGTAAGAAGAGAAGTCTTAGAGAATTAGAAAAGACTGAGAACAAGCTCAAGGAAGTTGAAATCATTCTCAATCAGAGAACAGCCTACTTAAGAAATCTTGATAAAGAAAGAGCACAGGCATTGAAATATAAAAATCTTAAGAAAGCTATTCGAAGATATAAGGCTTGCCTTATTTTCAAGAAAATGGGGGAAAAAGAAAATTTGGGAGCTAGATTCAACAAGAAAATTGGAGAGAAGGAAAAAATTATTGGAAAACAAAATAATAAAGTCAATATTATTCAAGAAGAAATTAATAAGATAAAAAAACAAGTAAATGAGATTGATGAAAATATAAAGAGCACGTCTGGAGTTGAACAAGAATCATTGTTCAATCAAATTTCTGATCTTAAATCAGAAAGTGCAGTTGTTAATATTAAGCTTGAACATTATAAAGAACAATACAGCAACATAGAAAAAAGGATGATAGGTTTGAATAATGAAATTACCTCTATACTCAAAGAAATTGAAAAACTTGAAAGCGAGAGGGGTGAAGGGTATGAGGTTATTGACTATAAGGCTGAGATTAAAAAAATAGTTGAAAAGATTAAGCAGGCAGCCACTAACTTTTCATTAATTTCTGATTTTATTGGGAAAATGGAGAGATATCGTCAAGAGCTCCAGAAACTTATTGATGAAAAAGATATTTATAATCTCACCCCAAAAGTTCAGGAAATTATCAAAGAAATAGATAAAGACTGTAAAAAGCTTGAAAAAATCGGAAAAATAGATATAGAAAGGCTTGACAAAGTTCTTGAAACAATAGATATGGAAAAAATTCCTCAAAGGCGAGATATTGATCTTGAAATAAGTCTTGCAAAAAAAGATATTGATAAAATTAGAAATATTATAAAGAAAAGCACTAAAGAAAAACAGGAAATTAAATCTTCTGTGGAAAAAATGCTCAAAGAAAAAGGAATTAAAGAAAAGCAAGTATTTGATAAAGAAAAAGTAGGCAAACGTCTTACAGGGGAATTTCAAAAACTCCTTGAAAAGAAAAGCAAACTGGGGGAGCAACTCAAGGAACATGAAAAAAATGTTGTTGCTAAGGAAAGTAATGCAAAGATTATAGAAAATGAAGTTAATAACTTAAGGATTGAAAAAGCTAAGATAGATGCTGAACAAGAGGCTTTCACAAGCGAGTTTCAAGAGTATAAGGATATAGAAGAAAAAATAAAAGAAATCAGTAAAGGAAGAACTAGATTTGATTTTGAAAATAAACTCAGAAGAGCTATAAAAGAAATTGATGAAATTGGTTCAGTCAACCTCAGGGCCCTGGAGGTTTATGATAAGGTCAAGGCAGAATATGATGAAATTCTAGAAAAAGTTAACAAGCTCAAGGAAGAGAAAGATGAAATCCTAAAGATTATTGATGAAGTAGACAAAAAAAAGAAAAGTTCTTTTATGGAAACTTTCAATAGACTTAATGAAGGGTTTGGCAATAATTTTATAAAGCTTAGTGATAAAGGCAAAGCCTTGTTAGAACTTGAAAACAAACAAGATCCTTTTTCTGGTGGAGTTGACATAATCGTGAAAATTGGAAAGGGTAAAGAAGTTGATGCCTCATCGTTATCAGGAGGGGAAAAAGTTATTGTAGCTATCTCCTTTATTTTCGCTATTCAAGAATTCAAGCCTTATTGTTTTTATATTCTCGATGAGATTGATGCAGCTCTTGATAAACACAACAGTGAAAAGCTTTCTTCATTATTAAGAAGCCATATAAAACAATCTCAATATATAATAATCAGCCATAATGATGCAACAATGAGCCAAGCAGATACTCTTTATGGAGCCACAATGCATGAAGGTATCAGTAGAATAATTAGTTTGAAGGTTTAGAATACTAGAAACTTATTTTTTCTTATTGTTATTCTTTGGTTTTTCTTCAACTTCTTCTTCAAAGAAATCAACAATTTTCTCTCCAAGTCCGCTTAAAAGAATTATGATAATGAGAATAATAATTGCAGCGCCAATAAAATAATATTTATAATCACTTAGGATTCTTGCAAAATCTATTGCAACTTCTTTTTCAGTTGCTTGACCAACAGTTATTGTAATGTCATTGCTTGTTACTGTATCTACTCCATCACTTGCATAAAAGATAATTATTCTTTCACCTTCAAAACCATTCTCTGGTTTTATTGTTACAACGTTTTGAACCATTTGAAGAGTTATGTTGATAGGCTTGACTGCAGTATAAAATAAAGCATCATCATCTGGGTCTCCAAAATATTCATTAAGGTCAAGAGTATAAGCTTCATTAATTCCTATTTTAATGTTTGGAATGTCTTTAACAAGATAAGGAGCAGTTCCAGTAACTGGTTCACCCTCGCCTTCTGATTCTCCTTCTGCTTCAGCTTCTGCCTCGCTTTCACTTTCTGCTTCAGCTTCAGCTTCAGCTTCGCCTTCGCCAATTATTATAACTTCATCTTCTGGTTCTTTTTCAAATGTGAAAATGCCTTTGAAGAAATTTATAATATTGCCCCATATTTTTCCGAGATCAAGAGCTGGTGTTACTGTTGGTTCTGTTTCTTTTCCTTCAATAACATTAATTGTGATTGTTTTTGTTGCGAGAATTGTCGAATCTTTGAGTCTTGCTGTTATAGTAGCAGTGTAAGTTCCAAGATCCACATCTGGAGATGGAGCAATATAAAGATAAAGATTTTCAGCTTTTGCTGGTTTTATTGTAATAGTTCCAGGATTTATCTGGGAGAATTGTGTGGCTGTGCCAGTAACGACAATATCATAAATTCCTTCTTGAGTTCCTTTGTTTTCAATTATAAATAATGCTGTAGCAGTATTGTCTCGTGCTACTTCAAAGATTTCTTTTTCAGTTGTAATGAAAGGTTGATAACATTGTTTTTGTGTAGCTGTTGTAACACTCAAAGAATCTTCTCCACTAAGCTTTGTTTCTTGGTCTGTTGCTTTTATTTTTATTTCATAAGATTGAGCAAAAGTATTTTCTGGGGGTGCAACAGTAAGTGTTAGTGATTTCTTTTCATTAGGATTTAAGAAAATTTCATCTTGGCTGAGAGTTGCCCATGAAGGTCCTTCAAGAACTATGGAGTATGTTGCATCAAACTTGCCATAGTTTTTAAGATCAATAGCGTAAGTAGTGCTAAGACCATTACAAATTATTTCTTGTTCTTCTTCAATACTTATAGAAAAATCATAACATTTTATTGAATCAATTGTGATTTCTTCTTTTTTTATGACTTTGCCATTTATTGACATTATTTCTAATTCGAGTGTGAACTGACCTGTTGTTCTTAATGGTGGGGCTACATTTATATTGAATGAGTCTGATTCTCCTTTGTTGATTGAGATTTCTTTCATATCAATACTTGCCCAATTTGGACCATCAAAATTTATTTTATAAGTGTTATCTTGAGTTCCAAGATTTTTAATTGAAACAGGAATTATTATATCATTTTTCTCACATACTTCATAAAGAGTTTTTTCTGTACTAATAATAAAATCATAACAAGGATAAACTTTGATAAGAACATTGTCAGATGCTTCTGCTATAGAATTTTTTGATTCAACATTAAAAGTGATTTCATAATCTCCTGCTTTTCCACAAGGAACTTGGATATGTGCAGTAAGATCTATGCTGCTATCAGGCAGCAAGTCAATTTCATCAGAAGATAGAGTTATCCAGCTGCTTGCAAAACCTTCAGCAGATAATTCATATTCTTCAAGATACTCTCCCTGATTCTCAAGAGTAAGAATAACGTCAGTTTCATCACATGAACAAATCTCAATTGTCTTTGGTGAGGCTGTTAATGACGTACTATGACAATTTTCAACAATAATATCATGAGTTACTTGTTTGCTTGTGCCTTGGCTTTCAATAGTAACAATTAATTCATATGTGTTAGGCATGGTGCTACTTGGAGGTGTTATATATAAGAAAACAGTTTGGCTCTGGCCTGCTTCAAGATAAAAACCTGGAGGCACTGCAGTTGTGAATGACGCAGCAGGACCTGTGATTGTCACACTGTATGGAGCATTCACAGTACTAGTTACTATATCTTGTATAAGAATTGTATGGGTTGGGCATACAGAATTAGTAGTCATTTCTGTTTCTATAGAAAAATCAGCTGCTACGAGGGGAATAATTGGGATTAATAACAATAGAAACACAGACGCCAATAAAAATTTCTTTGGTATTTTTGTCATTTTTCTTATTATCTTTTTTATCACTATATCGATAGTAAATCGATAGCAAAATCAATAGCAAAAATAACAAAAAATCATATATAAAGATTATTATAAATTAAATATTATAAGAGAAAATATACTTTTGTTTTCAAATAAAGAGAAAATATGGGAGATTATAGAAAAATCATGATAAAAAAAATAAAGAAAATAAAAAATAAAGAAAAAAAGAAAAAAAATTTAAAAAAGAAAAAAAAGAAAAAAATAACTGGTTGTTTTGTTTGTTGTTCTTGTCTTGTTAGTAATAGCTATATTCTTCTTCAGGCTTTTCTATCCTAGACTTGCCATTCTTACTAGTTAAAAGTAAGATTAACAATACTAAAATAGCAACTGCAAGTACTATACCAATTATTAAAAGTAAGTACTTAAGTTCAAGTCCTGGAGTTTCAGTAACATTTGCACTGAAATTATAGCTTTTTACTTCTCCACCGTAAGATACCTTAACTGTGAATTGATGTTCAGCAGCAAGAGCTTCTTCGTTTACATTCAAATATATGTTAACAAG
Organism: archaeon; assembly: GCA_030612665.1. Classification (GTDB taxonomy): domain Archaea; phylum Nanobdellota; class Nanobdellia; order Pacearchaeales; family UBA284; genus JAUWNL01. The sequence goes on along the minus strand of JAUWNL010000003.1, from coordinate 36,213 downwards.
TTTACTCTGACCTTCACCAAGAGTGAAAGTTACAGGGTTAACCTGAGCAGTTGCCCAACCACTTGTTCCTTCTACTGAAACTATGAAAGTTTCAGCTGAACCTGTGTTTGCAACATAAACACTGTAAACAGCACTTCCGCCTTGTACAACATTATTTCTTGTTTGTTCAAGTATAATGCTAACATCTGCTTCACTTTCAGCTACAGTAAGAGTTTGTTCAATCTTTGCACTAACATCATCATTGAAAGTTTCAACTTCTATTTCATAAGTTCCAGCTTGATCAGGCAATATAATGTAAAGTGTGACTTTTTCAGTCTCACCTGCATTAAGATCTCCTAAATAAACTGTTCTTTCAATACATTCGCCAGCTACACTCATTGTGATGTAAACATCCTTTTGAGTTTGACTGCCCATGTTTTTTACAACAACATCAGCATATAAGGTTGAACCAGCTTCGAAATCAACATAGCATTCTCCACAAATTCCCTTGCTTATCTGTTCTTTATAACAGCCGCAAATATCACGACCAGCATAAAATTCAACAGACTTTATATCAAGAACATTTGAGATTTTTTGAACCTGAAGATCAATTTGTGCTTTGAAAACACCTTCGAAAACTTCACTATCATGTATTTCTACATAAAGAGTGTAACGTTCCTTAGCATCTATATCTGAAGGAATATCCAAATAAAGATACTTGTTGTAGGTGTAATCCTTAAACATATCAAATCTTGCAGTTTCATCTTCTATGTCTTCTCTATAACCATTTATCCAACTCTTAACAACAACTTCGTCATGACTTTCTTGTGGTGTGAATACAACCTTTACAGGAAGTACTTCATCACGTTCAATTGATGGAATACTATACTGGATACTTTCACATTCCCAGCCACGTCCGCCATCAATATATGGAAGTTCATGGTTTGGAGCGATTCTTATGCCATTGTATGTACAATAGCCATACCAAGTAAGTTCACCATCAACATAAACTGTCATTTCTTTTATATCAACTTGTTCAAGAGCTGATACAGTTATAGCGCCAGCAAATACTGCTACTAAAGCGGTGAATAAGACAAAAAACAAACCAAGTTTGCTTTTCATTTTTTGTTTTTTTGTTTTTTAGTTTAATTTAATTTTTTATAATTTTTTTAGCCTGCATGGAGTTCATGTAAACTAAAAATGTGTTGCTATTTTCAAGTGATAATGCCTTATAAAGCTTTCTATTGTTCGGTTATTTGTTACCCAACACAAGTGGTAACTAATAATATCAAGAAAAACTTGTAAAAATAGCGTCGGAAAAGGAAAATAAAGAAAAATTACAGTTTAGAAGCCATCTTCAGGCCCTTAATTGAATCTCCAACAGGATCAGGACTTTCATTAATAATTGTAATGTCTTTGACATGATTTTTCTTGGCAAATCTCAGCAATTGCAAAAGTTTCTCACTATCAGTAACAACATGTCTCTGTTCACCTTTCTTGCCATAAACTATTCCAGAAAAATGAGAATGAATATGCACAAGATTTTTTAGCTTTCCAAAAACTGAATCATAATTAATCTTTCCATCACGTGCAAGAAGATGAGCAAAATCAACACAAAAAAAGCATCCTGTTTCTTTGGCAAGTCTAAGCAATTCATCAAGCGAGCCAAACTGGCTTTTCTTGCCAGTTGTTTCAGGACAAAGTTTCACTTTCCAATTTCGCTGTTTAATAATTTTCTGCATATCAATTATTTCTTTCTTGACAATTTCATAAATTTCTTGTTCATTCCTGCCACTATAATAAGCTGCATGAAACACAACATAATCTGCTCCAAGCCAATGAGCTTTCTCACAACAATCAAGAATTCTTCTTTTGCTTGCCTCAATCTTTTTCTTTTCTTTACTTGCGAGGTTAATATAATAAGGAGCATGAATACTAAGCTTTATTCCTAACCTCTGTGCAGCCTTGCCAATCTTTTTGGCATCAGAATTTTTCTTTATATAAACTTGATAAGTAAAAGCAATTTCACAGGCATCAAGACCTAATTTCTTGTATCTTTCAAGATTTCCAATTGCTTCTTTAACACCACCGAGACCAGCAGGACCAAAATGAAAGTTTGTCATTTTAATATAAAATAAAAGAAATTCTTATCTTAAATATTTTTTGGCAATATACTCGTTAGTATAATTAAGAGAATAACCAAGCTTTTTTAAATTTCAATTCTTTTGAGGTTATATGAGAAAAGAAACTGAAATGAAAAAAGTATTAGAAAAAATAAGGCCAGAAAAGAAAGATTTAAATATATCGCTATGCTGATAACTATTATCACAATGGAGATAATAAAATGAATTTATTAAGTGTTGTTAAAAAGGACGAAAATCTAAGGAAAATATTTGGAAAGAGAGAGTTAAAGATTATTGAGAAGCAATTGCTTGGAGTGAGTTTGAAAGCTTCAGAAAAAACAAGGCTTTCTCGAGATATAAGAAAAAAGTTTGAAGCAATTAATGCACTTGCACCATTTGTTAAGGATTTTCAACTCAAACATGGAGCAATAATCAAAGAGATGATTTCCGAAGCAAAAGAAGTTATTCTAGAAAGCAAATATTTCAAAAGAATAAAAAGAATTATTTTGTTTGGGTCAATAGTAGAACGCCAGTTAACTTTATCTTCTGATATAGACCTTGCAGTAGAATTTTTTCAAATTACAAAAAAAGAAGCTATGCAATTTAGATTAGATATTTTAAGAAAAGTAAACAAAAAAATAGAAATACAGGTTTATAATATTCTTCCAGATAAAATAAAAAAAGAAATTGATAATAAGGGGAAAGTTTTATATGAACGAAAGAATTAAAGATAAAATTAAAGATATAGAAAAATATTTATCTGAACTTAATGAAATAAGACCAATTAATCTAAAAGAATATATTCACGATTTAAAGGCAAAAGCTGCATGTGAGAGATATGCTGAAATAATTATAGAAGCAGTAATTGATTTAACATTTTTATTTATTAAAGAAAGAAGGTTATCTCTTCCAGAAAGTGATTTACATGCATTTGATATTCTTTTACAAAATAAAATAATTTCGTCTGAACTTACAGAAAAACTTAAAGACGCAAAGAGTATGAGAAATATAATTGCTCATGAGTATGGCAGTATAGATGATGAAATTGTTTTCCATTCAATTACAGAAGAATTAGAAAAAGATATAAAGGAATTAATTTATATAATTAAAAAGGGGTTGAAATAAGTATGAAAAAAGTATTTGAAAAAATAAGGCCTGAGAAAAAAGATCTTGATGAGATAAAAGAAGCTCTAAACAGAGTTATGAAGATTAAAGGCAGAGGAATAGAACTTTTTATTGGAGGAAGTTATGCCAAGAAAACTCTTGTCAAGAGAGATAAAGGTTATGATGTGGATGTTTTTGTCATGTTTCCTTATAAGATGGCTAAGCAGAGCCATAAACTTGCTGATTTTCTAAGCAAGATTTTAAAAAAACATAAAATCAAGGCAATAAGACTTCATGGTTCTAGGGATTATTTTCAAGTCAAAATCAATAAAATTACAATTGAATTAGTTCCAATACTTAAAATCAAGAAAGCAGAAGAAGCAGTAAATATTACTGATGTCTCGCCTCTTCATGTCACTTATATTCTAAGTAAGATAAAAAAGAATAAGAAACTTGCTGATGAAATTAGGCTTGCCAAGGCATTTAGCTATAGTGCTGATTGTTATGGAGCTGAATCCTACATCCGCGGATTTAGTGGTTATGTTCTTGAAGTTCTTGTTTGTTATTATGGCTCATTCATGAAGTTCCTAAGAGCAATGACAAAATGGAATGGAAAAGAAAAAATAGTTATTGATCCTAAGAAATATTATTCAAGCAAAGCACAAGTAATGCATTCATTAAACAAAGCAAAACTTCATTCACCAATCATTCTTATTGATCCTGTTCAGAAAGATAGGAATGCTGCAGCTGCTCTTAGTTTTAAGACACTTGAAAAATTTATTAAAGTCGCCAAAAAATACTTGAAAAGATCTTCAGAATCATATTTTTTTAAACATGAAATAAACATTGAAGCATTAAAGAAAGAAACAAAGAGAAACAAAGCAAAATTTGTGACAATTCAAGTTACTACATTAAAAAAGAAAGTTGATGTTGCTGGTAGCAAAACAAGGAAATTCTATGAATATCTGCAATTTATTCTTAAAAAAAATGGTTTTAAAGTTATAAGAAGTATTTTTGGATTTTCTGAGAAAAATCTAGAAGCAAAATTTTATTTTATTTACAAAGAACCAGAAAAAAATTATGTTATTGCTGGGCCTCCATTGAATATCCCTGAAAAACATATTAAGAAATTCAAAAAAACATGGAAAAAAACCTTTGTAAAGAACAAGAGATTATATGCTAAAGCACAGAGAAAGATTTTTGATATGAAAAAACTCATTAGGAGAATTCCCAAAAGTCAGCTCAAAGAAATGGGGATAAAGGAGATAAAAGAAGTGAAGTAAGATAGGTGAGAGAAAGAAGAAGATTGATTTAATTGACTTTCTTATAAGCTGTTGGAAAATGGCGCGAACTTCTCTTACAACTCTGTCACTTCAATCACTTCAGCTCTAAATTTTCTCTGGAGATTAAAGTTTCTATTCTAAATAGAAAATAGTTTCTACTGCTAATAGAAAGATTTATATATCTTATGAACACTATAATCCTATGATAACACGTGACATGCTTAAAGAAGTAATACTTGCGCAAAGAGAGTCTTTAAACAGATTAGATCTTGGCATTTTGAGAGAGAAAATAAAAGACATTAAAATTAGGGACTCCTTTGCTCTTTTGATTACAGGAATAAGGAGATGTGGAAAAAGCACTTTTCTCCACCAGATTTTAAAAAAACAGAAAAGAGGCTGCTATCTCAATCTTGAAGACCCCAGATTGGGGGATTTTGAGCTTTCTGATTTTAACAAAGCCGAGCAGATAATGAAAGAGTTATATGGTGAAGGAGGAATATATTTTTTTGATGAAATCCAGAACATTAAAAAATGGGAGAAATTCATAAGATATTTGATTGACAAAAAGGAAAAAGTCTTGATAACAGGTTCTAATGCCTCTCTGTTAAGCACTGAGCTCGGAACAAAACTGACTGGCAGGCACCTACAGTTAGAATTATTTCCATTTTCATATAGGGAATTTTTGGATATGAAAAAGAAGAGGCCGTCAGCAGAATCTTTCGAGGAATATTTGAACAAAGGAGGTTTTCCAGAATATCTGAAAAAAGATGATCCTGCTATTAATCATGAGCTGCTTTCAGATGTAGTTATGAAAGATGTTGCTGTCAGGTTTGGCATAAAAAATACAGATGTACTTAACAAAATTGCAGTTTATCTCATTAGCAATGTAGGAAAAGAATTCTCTTATAATTCTATAAAGAAGATGTTTAAAATCAAGTCAGTTCAGAGTGTTATTGATTATATATCTCATTTCGAGAATTCTTATTTAATATTCACAATCCCAAGATTTAGTTATTCATACAAGCAGCAACAAGTAAATCCAAAAAAAGTCTATTCAATTGATAATGGCTTCTCTTATGCAAATTCTGCTTCTTTCTCAAAGGATAAAGGAAAGATGCTAGAAAATGCTGTTTTCTTAGGCTTGAGAAGAAGATTCAAAAATATTTTTTATTTTCAGGAAAAAAATGAATGTGATTTTGTAGTCAAAGAAAAAGATAAAATTACTGGGGCAATTCAAGTTTGTTTTGATTTAACTGAAGAAAATAAAGACAGGGAAATAGAAGGATTAGTAAATGCTTTAAAGAGGTTTAGTTTAAGTGAGGGTTTAATTTTGACTTTTAATCAAGAAGATGAGTTCTTGGTTGGGGGCAAAAAGTTGATTGTGCGACCAGTTTGGAAATGGTTATTGCTTTAAGAAAGCCCAGTTGAAGGAGATGGGAATTAAGAAGATTGAAGTAAAACAATAAGTTTATAAAATCATTCTTAGGACAATTTCTATGGTAACTGGATTAGAAAAGATTATTGAGGAATTTAAACAGAAAGAGCTGCACTGGCGTGAGATGATAAATGAATTTCCAAAAAGATTTGGAGTTTCAGATAAATTCACACATTATCATCATATTGTTGGTAATTTAATGGCATATATTATTCATGTGGCTAGTCTAGGAAAAACTGATCAAGAAACACTAGAAAAAGCTAGAATTGAAGACAAAATGTATAAGATTTATTATAAACTATTAGAAGATTTTCCTGATTTCAGAGAAGCTGAATTCAAAAGAGAAGGTTATTTTCCAGATACAGAAGATACTGGGCTTAATGGATCAGAAAATTATGTTACTAAAGTTGAAAAAAGATTGAGAAAAAAATGAAAGAATCTGAGATATATTTAAGAAAAGATTTTTCGAGAATTGAATCACTTTTTAGAGAAATCATTGAAAGAGATAGTTTATGCTATTGTCCAATAACTGTTTTTCCTAAAAAAGAATGGAAAGATGCTCCACGTTTATTCCAAATTGGGATTCCATTAAAATATCATCTTCTTTCTAATAATGACCATTTGGGGGAGTATATTAATAAAATTGGAGGAGAAGTATTCATTCATCCAATTAATGGAAAAATAAGTTTTATAGACCGTTTCTTAGAACCAGTTCAATTGACTTCAGGACTTTTTGTATCGGAAGAAATTGCTAAGATGTCTGGATTACCATATGAAAAATATATCCCCGAAGATAAGATGTATTTAGCAATGTTAGATTGGAATTTCGGCCGGAGAATGAATCAATTATTTCTTGATGCAGATAAACAGGAATGTTTTTAATTGCTTTTTCTTTTAATTTTGCATGACTATGAGAAAACCAATTGTTGCAGGTCAATTTTATCCTGCGGACAAGGATGAATTAAAGAAACAAGTTGAGAAGTTTCTTGGTTCTGGTAAAAGGGAGAATGTTCATGCTGCGATTGTTCCACATGCTGGATACATGTTTTCTGGGAAACTTGCTGGCAAGACATTTAGCTTGATTCCTAATAAAAAAGATTTTATTATTTTGGGAGTTAATCATTCTGGGATTGGCTCGAAAGTATGTTTTAGTCTTGAGAATTTTGAAACACCTTTAGGAATTGTCAAATGTAATAAAAGTCTTAGTGAGAGAATTATGAAAAAGCTGGAAAAAGAGAGGATTGTTGTTGAGGTCAATGAAAAGGCTCATCAATCTGAACATAGTATTGAAGTTCAGCTTCCTTTTTTACAACTTAGCCAGAAAAAATTTGAAATTGTTTCTATTATCTTGGGTGGATTAAGTTATGAAGATTGTAAGAAAATTGCTGGGATTCTTTCTGAGATTATTGTTAACGAAGCAATTATTGTTTCATCTGATTTTACTCATTATGGTGCTTCATATGGATTTATTCCATTTAGTAAGGATGTTAAGGAAAACCTGTTTAGATTAGATAATAATATGATTCTTGAAATTTCAAAGAATGATTCTAAAGGTTTCTACAGTTTAGCTGAAAAATCAACTGTTTGTGGGATATATGGAATAACAATTTTAAGTGAAATAGCTAAAATCAAAAAATGGCAAGCCAAACTCATTGATTATTATACAAGTGGAGATATTTCTGGGGATTATAATACTGCTGTTGGTTATGCTGGAATTGTTTTTAGGTAATTTAAATAAGATTTAAAGTGGACAAACCACGGTACATTCTTCTTCGATAATCTGGGGAATACAACTTTGGGGAAAACAAAGGACGTCTATTCCAGTGTTTGTTTGTTTTATAGTTCCTTTATCTTGACAAAATTGCCATATATCTGTTGTTTCTTCATAACAGTTATCAATACAAAGATAATCTATGTGCTTTTCTTCTAAACAGGTCATATTTGTTGCTCGCCATAAGTTGTCTGTTTTTTCCCATTCAATGTTGTCTTTGACACATCCGTTTATAAAAAATAAAAACATCAGAAAGAATGCTATTAATACCATAAAGGTTATCACTTTCATAAAAAGTATATAATTTTCTAATTCTTAAATCTTTCTAAGAGGGCTCTGTTTGTTAACTAAATTTATCTTTATCTTGTGTTCTTATTCTCTTTCTACAAGGCATAAAAAGAAGTAAGATTTAAAAGTTAATTTTCTTTTAAGTTTGCATGAAAATTAGACAACCAATCGTGACTGTAGCAGGCCATGTTGACCATGGCAAGACAACTATCTTAGATAGTATTAGGGGCACCTGTGTTGCGGGTAAAGAAGCTGGCGCTATTACTCAAAAGATTAGTTTTACTCAAGTTCCTTCAGATCATATTAAAGAGAAATGCGGCTCATTGCTTGAAAAGTTTGGAATAGATTTAGAGATTCCTGGTTTTCTTTTTATTGATACTCCAGGACATGCTGCTTTTACAAATCTCCGGAAACGTGGTGGAGCACTTGCTGACCTTGCTGTTCTTGTGGTTGATATTAATGAAGGAATTATGGAGCAGACTCGTGAGAGTATTGAAGTGCTTCGAATGAATAAAATTCCTTTTATTGTTGCTCTTAATAAAGTTGATAGGATTGCTGGTTGGAAGAAAATTCATGAGGATCTTCGCGAGAATATTGAAAGTCAAAATGAATTCACTAAAAAAGATTTTGAAAAAAAGTTTTATAATATTCTGGGCTCGTTTAATGCTCTTGGTTTTGATTCTGAGATTTTTTATAGAATTGGAAATTTTAGCAAACAACTCGCGCTTATTCCTTGTTCTGGAAAAACCTGTGAGGGATTGCCTGAATTAATGGTCATGCTTGCTGGACTTGCTCAAAGATTCCTTAAAGGGAAATTAAATATTGGGGAGCAAGGAAAAGGCACAATACTTGAGATAAAAAAGGAGAAGGGGTTTACTTGTATTGAAGCAATTCTTTATGATGGGAGGTTGAAAAAGGAAGATGAAATTATTGTTGCTGGTTTTGAAGAGCCTGTTGTAATAAAGATGAGGTCTTTGTTTGAGGCATTACCTTTTGGTAGAGGTTATGAATTACGCGAGGAGGTTATTGCTGCAGCTGGGATAAGACTTCAGCTGCCTACAACAGAAGGCCTAGTTCCTGGGATGCCTTTTGCTGTCAAGACTGGAGATATTGATGAGTTAAAACAAGAACTTCAAAAAGAAATTTCTGAATCAATTAAGCTGGATAAAAAAGGAATTATTGTCAAGGCTGAAGGTCTTGGCTCGCTTGAGGCACTTATTGACTTGCTTAGGAAAAATGGAATTAAAATCAGTAAAGCTGGAATAGGCAATGTCACTCGGGGGAATGTTGTTTCTGCAATTGCAAATCTAGAAACTCAGCCATTAAATGCTGTTATTGTTGCTTTTAATGTCACAATTGAAGAAGAAATTGGTGATGAAAGGATTCATGTCATTGAAAGTGAGATTATTTATCATATTATTGAAGAACTTGCTAAATGGCGAGAAAAGAAAGCCATTGAAATTGAAAGAAAGAAACTTGAAAAAGTTACAATGCCTTGCAAGCTCAAGATCCTTAGAAATTGTTGTTTCAGACAGAGCAAACCTGCTGTTTTTGGTGTTCGAATTGAGATTGGAACCTTGAAAAGTGGAGTTAGGTTAATGAATTCTGATGGGAATGAGATAGCCAAGGTTAAGGGAATGCAACATGAAAGCAAGAATATTGATAAAGCAGGGCAAGGAAAAGAATTAGCTATTTCTCTTCCTAAAGTCACGTTTGGTAGACAAGTTAAAGAAGATGATTTCCTTTATTCTAATATAAATGAAGATGAGTTTAGAATTCTCAGGGAAAACAAAAAGTATTTAAGCAAAGAAGAAATTTCATTACTTCAAGAAATTGCTCAAATAAAAAGGAAAATTAAGGCAACTTGGGGGATATAAAAATGGAATATCTAATCACAACAACTGATTCACATTATAGAACAATGATACTAAAGATATTAGAAAGATATGGGCGCATAAATGAGTTACCAAATGACCAGTTTACTTTTGAGCCACATTCATCAGAAATTAAAAAAATTATAAAAAAACCTTCTTTCAGGAATGGTTTTTTTTTAAAAAGAAGAGTAACAGAATTTTTAAAAAACTTGGAGGGGATAATAAACGTAAATAATTTAGAAGTTCCTTTAGTAAGTGAAATTTGAAAGATAAAATATTAAGATGGTATTTAAATTAAATATATCGCAGAAAGGAAAGACACACAAGCTTGAGATAGAAGCTCCTGTCTTTAATGGAAAGAAGGTTGGAGAGAGTGTTGCTGGAAAAGATTTTGATTCTAGGCTGGATGGTTATGAATTTAAGATCACTGGCGCAAGTGACAAGCAAGGTTTTCCTGCTCTTGCTGATGTTGAAGGCATGGGCTTGAAACGAGTGCTTTTGACTAGAGGCAAGGGATTGAGAAAGGTGAAAAAAAAGAAAAAGTTGAGAAAGCCTGTTAAAGGGCTCAAACTTAGAAAGAGTGTTCATGCTAACACAATTGATGAAGGTATTATTCAAATAAATTTATCTGTGATTAAACAAGGAACTAAGCCTCTTGAAGAAGTTTTTGGTAAGGAAGAAAAACCTGAAGAGAAAACTGAAGAAGAAACTAAAGAGAAAGAAACAAAAGAAGAGGAACCTGCTAAAGAGAAAAAAGAAGAACCAGCAGAAAAAGGAGACGAAAAATCAACTGAAGAAGGGAAATAAACTTTTTTTATTTTATTTTTATTATTATCTTCATTTATTTTATTTTTTATTATTATTCTTTTTTGTATATATTATAAGAATATATTTCTATTACTATAAATCTTTAAATATAATCTTTCTCTAAAAAAGACATCTACTAAAGATTTAACTAAGAAAATAAAATGCCAGTAAAAGGAATATATACTCTTCTAAAGATATATGTAGAGATGTATGGGGATAGTTATGAAGATAATTTTGAAGTTTATGGAAATGAAAACTTAGAAAAATTAATTTGTGATGAAAATAAGATAAATGAAAGAAAGAAATTCTCACTTCAAGGGATGCGTATACATGCATGTGAATAGGGAAAATTAAATTAAGTTAGATTGAGAAATATTTAAAAGAGTGTTTTCTTTTCTGTTTTGATGATAACAAAACAACCTGTATTGAATATTGGTCTTGTAGGACATATAGATCATGGCAAGACAACTTTACTCTATCAACTGACTGGAGTTTGGAGTGATAAACATTCTGAAGAGCTGAAAAGAGGAATTACAATCAAGTTGGGGTATGCTGATGCAGTTATTAGGAAGTGTGAAAAATGTGGGATGTATACAATCAAAGAAGAATGTGAATGTGGTGGTAAGACTGAAGAGGTGAGATATATTAGTTTCATTGATGCTCCTGGACATGAGATGTTGATGGCAACAATGCTCGGAGGAGCTGCTATAATTGATGCTGCCATGTTGGTTATTGCAGCTAATGAGGATTTTCCACAACCACAAACCAAAGAACATCTGCTAGCCTTGGAAAGTAAGGAGATAAAACAAATTATTATTATTCAAAATAAACTTGATCTTGTTACTAAAGAACAAGCACTCGCACAGTATAAGAAGATTAAGGAATTTATCAAAGGAACTATTGCTAAAAATGCTGAGATAATTCCTGTTTGTGGACAGCAAGCAGTTAATATTTCTGCTATTCTTGAAGTTATTAATGAACTTGAGGTGCCTGAAAGAGATGTCAAGAGCAAGCCTTTATTCCTTGTGGCTAGAAGTTTTGATGTTAACAAACCTGGAACAAAACCTGAACAGCTTAGGGGAGGAATTCTTGGTGGAACTCTCAAGAAAGGAAAGCTTGTTGTTGGACAAGAGATTGAAATTAAACCTGGGAAATCTCTGAAAAAACAGAATAAAACAGAATATGAAACAATCAAGACAAAAATTATTGCCTTGCGTTCAGGGAAAAACAATCTTGATGAGGCTTTACCTTCTGGAAGCCTTGCTATTCAAACAAGTCTTGACCCTTTGCTGACTAAAGCTGATTCATTATCTGGTTGTGTCGCTTCTCTTGGTGGAACCCTTCCTGAAATAACTAATAAGATTAAACTTAAAGTTAATTTATTCAAGGAAATTGTTGGTACAAAAGAAAAATTAGCTGTTGAAAAGATTAAGAGCAATGAAACTTTAATGTTAAGTGTAAATACTTCTATTAGTGTCGGGCAAGTCACATCTGCACGCGAGAAAGTTACTGAACTTTTTCTGAAGATCCCGATTGTTCCTTTCTTAGAAGACAGATTTGGTATAGCTAGAAATTATAATGGACATTGGAGACTTATTGGTTGGGGTGAACTTGCATAAACTTTATAAATCCATCAGAGGTTTAAAATTTAAGTAAAATGTTTAAAAAACTTGCTGTTACATTATTCTTTTTAGCTAGTCTTGCTAAACCATTATTATTAGAATTGCCAGCTGACGGAGTAACTTCGAATCCTGGAAATAAATGGATAAATCCAGAAAATACATTTGTTGCTGACAGCCAATATTCTTTTTGTGACAAAGATAATAAAGAACTGAGAGTTTCTCTAAGAGATCCTACTCCTGCTGAAACAACTAACCAGATTATTACGAATGTAAGGATTTGTGCTCTAAATAATATCTCTGGATTTGTTGATGATTCTCTTTTAATGAAAGGTTATATTGATGGAACACCTCCATGGCAAGGTATAGAAAAATCATTTTTAGGAGATTCAGTACCAAATATTATTGAATATGATATAACAGGACAAAAATCTTGGACGTGGCAAGATATATTTGGTCTTGAAACACAAATAAAATCATTAGCTACAGGTAATGTAGATAGTTTGTGGAAAGCAGATTATCTTTATGCTAAAATATCTACAAGTGTAGGAACTGAAGAAAAAAAAGGTCTTGAAAAAATACTTTATAATTTTAAAACAGGTGTTAATCCTTCAAAAAAAATTGAATTAGATTACACATTGAAAAGTAATGCGCAAGTTAATCTTTCTATTTATAGTCTTCTTGGAGTTAAAGTAGGAGAAATTGTTGATGAAAACCAATCTCCTGGAGATTATAATTATAAATTTGAACCAGAACATAACGGACACTATTTTTCTGTATTAAGAGTTAATAACAAAAGCCATGTAAGAAAAAGCACTATTTTGAAATAAATTATTTTTTGGGGTGAGCTGGCTTAACTATTCCATATAAATTACCAATAAATATACTTATGTCTCTTATTCTATTTTCCGTCTTAAAAGTCTTTTTTCACTCTCAGCTCTAATTTTTTTTACAAATTTTACTGAATCCTTAATTTTCCAAATAGCAAAACTAGAGCGAGTTTTTATAAGCAAAACCATAGAAGAAACAAAGATTCCAAGAGCTATCCACTGGCTTAATGCAAAACCAAAAAAGAATGTTTCATAAACACGGAGAAAGTCATTGAAGAATCTGAAGAAAGAATACATGCCGAGGAAATATAAAAACATTGCGCCTTTTTTATTGAGAAGAATTTTGAATCTTGTTTTCTTTCCTGCTTTTTTTATTTTTTTGAGTCTTAGAAGAATGAAAACAATAATCATGCTGTAGATTGATTCATAGAGTTGTGTTGGATGTTTTCCATTAACTGCCCATGGCAAGTCTGTTGCAATACCTCCGCAACATCCTCGAAGGAAACAACCAATTCTTGTTATTGCAAATGCAAGAACAATATATGGAGCCATTATGTCAAGGATTTTTGAAAAACTGAGATCTTTTTGTTTCCTTATGTATAACCAAACGAAAAAAATTGCAAGTAGAGAACCATAACTTGTCAAGCCACCTTGCCAGACTAAAAGAATTTTGAGGGGATCTTGTAAAAAGAAAGGCAAGTGTTCTATGACATAAAAAAGTCTTGCACCAATCAATGATCCAAGTAAAATGTATAATCCAATATTATAGATATGTCTAGAATCAATTTTTTGTTTTTTAGCTTCTCTTAGAATTAATAAAAAGGAAATAATAAAGGCTATGACAAACATTAACCCCCAAGCATGAACTTTAAATGACCCTATTTCAAAAAGAATGTTGATGTTGGTGAAATTTATCATAAAGTTTATAATCAATAATAGTTTAAATGATTTATGGAAAAAGAGGTTGAAGGTGGGATAGCTTGGCATGCGCTTTCTTGTGATGCTGTTATTAAAGAATTAAAAAGCAACAAGAAAGGATTAGGGAATAAAGAAGCTAAATTAAGATTAGAGAGATTTGGTAAAAACGAGATAAAAAGAAAAGGGAGAATAAGGCCCTTGTTGATTCTTCTTTCTCAATTTAATTCTTTTTTTATTTTTTTATTGGTGATTGCTGCGGGAATTTCTGCATTACTTAATCACTGGATAGATTTCTATGTAATTATGGCTATTGTTATTGTAAATGCTTCTATAGGTTTTTTTCAAAATTATAAAGCAGAAAATTCAATTAGGGAATTAAGAAAAATGTTGGTTCCTAAAGCCAAAATTCTACGTAATAATGTATTTTATGAAATTCATGCATCTGAAGTTGTTCCTGGGGACATTCTTATTTTGCAAGAAGGAGATAAGATAGTTGCTGATGCAAGGCTCATTGAAGTCCAGGGATTACAAGTCAATGAAGCCATATTAACTGGAGAAAGTGTAGCAGCAGTAAAATTCACAAAAAAAATGCAGATTGATGTTCCTCTCGTTGATAGAGAGAATATTGTTTATTCTGGAACAAGTATTGTGTTGGGTTCTGCTAAGGCTGTTGTCTTCTCTACAGGAATGAATACTGAATTTGGAAAAATTGCTTTTATGGTGCAAAAAGTTAAGCAGGAAAAAACCCCTTTGCAAAAAAGAATAGACAGCTTTGCAAAAAAAGTTGGATTATTTATTATTTTTATTTCAGTATTAATTGGATTAATTGGATTCTTCCTTGGAATGGATAAATTTGATGTTTTATTGACTTCAATAAGTCTTGCTGTTGCTGCTGTTCCAGAAGGTCTTCCAGCAGTAATCACTATTTGTTTGGCAATAGCTGTTCAAAGAATGTTTAAACAAAAAAGTTTGATTAGAACACTTCCTTCTGCTGAAACTCTTGGTAGAGTTACTGTGATTTGTAGTGATAAAACAGGAACTATAACAAGTGAAAAGATGACAGTTACAGATTTATTTTATGATAATAAATTGATTGAATTAGAAAAAGTGAAGAGAGAGAAAGATAAAGAAAGAGATAAAGAAAAAAGCCTTGAGATTTTGTTTAAAACAAATTGTCTTTGTAATAATGCGAGGATTGAAGAAATTGATGATAAAAAAATATTTTTTGGAGATCCAACAGAAAAAGCTCTTCTTAGGGCAGCATTAGATTATGGATTTGATAAAAGAGAATTAACTGCAGAAGAATTAAGAATTAAAGAATTCGCATTTAGTTCTTCAAGAAAATTAATGTCAATTATAAGACGCAGGCAACAAGATGGAAAAATAATAAGTTATGTTAAAGGTGCTCCAGACGTGTTGATTGAAAGATGTTCTAAGGAAATTGTTTTTGGTAAGATTCAACAATTAACTCAAGCAAGAAAAAAAGAGATTATTCATGTTTATGAAGAGATGGCTTCTTCTGGATTGCGAGTTCTTGGATTTGCATTTAAAGAATTAAACATGAAAGCAAGCAAGATTAAACAAAAAGATGCTGAACAAAACCTGGTTTTCATAGGGTTTGAAGGAATGATGGATCCTCCAAGACCAGAAGTCAGGGGGGCTATTAAAGCAGCTGAAAATGCTGGCATAGTAATAAAAATAATTACTGGAGATTCATTGTTGACTGCTAAAGCTGTAGCTAATAAAATTGGTTTGATGGGGGAGGCAATTAACGTTGATGAGCTCGAAAGAATGAGTGATTCTGAACTTAAATCAAGGATTGATGATATTACAATCTTTGCAAGAATTAGCCCAGAACATAAATTAAGAATAATAAATATCTTGAAAGAAAAAAAAGAGATAGTTGCTGTGACTGGTGATGGAGTAAATGATGCTCCTGCTCTCAAAGCAGCAGACATAGGGATTGCAATGGGAATCCGTGGAAGTGATGTTGCAAGAGAAACTTCAAATATTATTCTTATTGATGATAATTTTGCTTCAATTGTGAAAGGTGTCAAGGAAGGAAGAATTGTTTATGATAATATAAAAAAATCAACAAAGTTTCTTCTTGGAGTTAATTTTTCTGAATTGATGATTGTTCTTTATTCTATTATCATGAGACTACCTTTGCCTTTATTACCTCTGCAGATTTTATGGACTAATCTAGTGACTGATAGTCTCCCTGCTCTTGCTTTAAGTGTGGAAAAAGGGGAGAGTGTTTTGAATAAAAAACCTATTAAAGAGAAATCAATGCTTCAGGGGATAACTCTGTTCTTGGTGTTTGCTGCATTACTTGCTTTTATTGCAGAACTTGTCATCTTTCATTTAGGATTACAATCTGCTTATAATATAGAAAAAATAAGGACCCTCGTATTAACAACAGGAATTATTTTTGAGATGTTCTTTATATTTACTTGCCGTTCAAATAAACCATTGCATAAAATAGGAATTTTTTCAAATAAATATCTTACAGGAGCGGTTATTATTGCTATTATGCTCCAGATAATCCTTATTTATTCTCCTCTTGGAACCTTATTTGGAGTTGTTCCCCTCACTATAAGAGATTGGATGATTGTTATTCCACTTGCAGTTTCAGGGATAATTATTTTTGAAGTAGTAAAAATTATAAAAGAAAAGAGACTTAATAAACTAAGAAAAAGGTAAAAAAGATGAAGAAGAAGAAAAAGGTGAAGAAAACGAAAAAGAAGGCAAAAAAGAAAAAAATAAGTAAGAAGAAAAGAAAGAAGAAGAAAAGAAAGGGAAAGGAAAGGAAAAAGGTAAAGAAGAAAAAAAAGATAACAAAAGAAAAGAAAAGCATCAGTCTTCTTGGAGAAATTTCTTCAGATTTTAAAAAAGAGATTAAGAAAGAAAAGCCACGTAGTGAAATTCTAGACAAGCTGTTTAAAGAACTTTATCTTTTTGCTACAAAAGATCATCTTACTGGAGTTTTTAATAGACATGCCTTAAATGAATTGCTTGGCAGAGAGATGGAAAGAGCATTGAGACATGGTTCTAACTTAACTATTATTATGCTTGATCTTGATGATTTTAAGAAATATAATGATTCCTTTGGACACTTGCAAGGAGATGAAGCACTTAGACAAGCAACAAGGATAATTATGGCTAATTCAAGAAAAGAAGATTTTGTTGCTAGATATGGGGGTGAAGAATTTATTATCGTGTTGCCTGAGACAAATATCAAAAAAGCTATTGAAATTGGTGAGAGAATTCGTGTAGCAATAAATGATAAAAAAATAAGGAAAATTGCTCGTGATATTGAAAAAGGATATGAAAATATTACAGTTAGTATGGGGATAGCTCAACTAACAAAAAAAGGAATGCAAGAGATGGTTCATAGGGCAGATGTTGCTCTTTACAAGGCAAAGGTTGAGGGAAAAAATAAGATTTGTGTTTCTAAGATTAATGAAACAAGAAAGATAAAAAAGAAAAAAAGAAAAAAAAGAGGATAATTTGGTTTAATTTGGTTTATTTTCACCTTTTAAAGTTTTCTCAAAAGATTTTTAAATAGAAAAAGAAGTTTTGATTTAACTCAAAAGTCGTGAACAAAAGGTGGAATATTATTATATAAAACAACTATATTTAAAAACTAAATCGTCGAGTATATCTTTATTATTATTACAATTATTATGATTATTACTGTTGTTATTATTTATTATTGTTTTTTATTATTATCTACAATTTATAAAAGAGGTAAAAGAAGTAAGGAAAGGAAGAAAAGAAAGAAGATGAAAAAGAGGAAAGAAAAAGAAAGTATTTTTAGGATAAGAAAAAGAGATGGGAGGTTAGTTGAATTTGATAAAGAAAAAATTACTGATGCTATCTGGAAAGCAGTTCGTGCTGTTGGTGGTCAGGATAGAAAAACCTCTGAACAAATTGCTGATGAAATAACCACAATTCTGAAGGAAAAATATAAGAAAAGAGCCCCTACTGTTGAAGAAATCCAGGATTATGTTGAAAAGGTTCTTATTGAAGGGGGTCATGCTAAAACAGCTAAAGCATTCATTCTTTATCGTGAGGAACATACAAAGTTGAGAGACACAAGAAAATTACTTATTGATTCTCAGCAGATTATTAGAGATTATATTGCCAAAGAAGACTGGCGTGTTTATGAAAATGCTAATGCTACATATAGTTATTCTGGATTGTTATGGCATGCAGCAGGAACAGTAATGGCTTACTATGGAATGAACCAGGTTTATCCTCCTGAAATTGCCAAAGCTCATTTTGATGGGGATATACATATTCATGATATGAGTGGAAGTATTTGTGGCTATTGTTCTGGCTGGAGTCTTCGACAGCTTCTTCATGAAGGATTTAACGGAGTTCCTGGGAAAGTTGAATGTCTTCCTCCAAAGCACCTCAGGACTGCAGTAGGACAAATGATTAATTTTATAGGCACTCTCCAAAATGAATGGGCTGGTGCCCAAGCTTTCAGTAGTTTTGATACTTATCTTGCGCCTTTTGTCAGGGCAGATAATCTTAGCTACAAGGAAGTTAAGCAGGCAATCCAAGAATTTGTTTTTAATATGAATGTATCAAGTCGTTGGGGGGGGCAAAGTCCATTTTCTAATTTAACTCTTGATCTAACTGTTCCAGATGACTTGAAAGATCAACATGTAACAATCGGTGGCAAACTACAAAAGAGTACTTATGGAGATTATCAAAATGAAATGGATGTTATTAACAAAGCTTTTATTGAAGTAATGACAGAGGGAGACGCAAAAGGCCGTGTTTTTACTTTTCCTATTCCAACTTATAATATAACCAAAGATTTTAATTGGGATAGTGAGATAGCTGACAAATTATTTGAAATGACAGCTAAATATGGCCTGCCTTATTTTCAGAATTTTATTAATAGTGATTTAAATCCTGGAGATGTAAGGTCAATGTGTTGTCGTCTTCAATTGAATATGAAAGAATTAATGCGAAATGTTACTGGAGGCCTTTTTGGTTCTGGTGAAAGTACTGGCAGTGTTGGGGTCGTCACTATGAACCTGCCTAGAATTGCATATTTAAGCAAAACCAAAGAGAGATTTTATGAAAGACTTGAACAATTAATGTACCTTGCTATGCGTTCTCTTGAGATAAAGAGAAAAGTTGTTGATAAGAATATACAGAAATGGTTGCTGCCTTATACAAAAAGATATCTTGGAAACCTTAACAATCATTTTTCAACAATTGGGCTTGTTGGAATGAATGAAGCTTGTTTAAATCTCTTTGGAAAAAATAATGGGATTGCAACAAAAGAAGGACAAAAATTTGCTGTTGAGACTCTTAATTTTATGAGGGAAAGGTTAAAAGAATTCCAAGAACATACTGGGCATATTTATAATCTTGAGGCTACTCCTGCAGAAGGCACGTCATATAGGCTTGCTAAAATAGATAAAAAAACATATCCTGAAATAATAACTGCAGGAAAAAAAGAGCCTTATTACACAAATTCTACAAACCTGCCAGTTGGTTATACTAATGATCTTTTTTCTGCTCTAAAACATCAGGAACCACTGCAAACTTTATACACAGGTGGATCAGTTTTCCATAGTTTTCTCGGTGAAAGAATAGAAGGAAAACATGCAAAACTATTAGTAAAAAAAATTTGTAATAGTTCTAAAATCCCCTATATCACTTTAACTCCAACATTCTCAATTTGTCCTGACCACGGATATATTAAAGGAGAAAAACATAAATGTCCAACATGTAAAAAGCCTGCTGAAGTCTATAGCCGTGTTGTTGGTTATCTTAGGCCTGTTCATGATTGGAATAAAGGAAAAAAGGAAGAATATCAAGAAAGAAAAACTTATAATCTAAAGAAAGTTAACTTAAAAGAATAAATAAAAATAGAAAGTAAAATAAAAAAGAGAGAAAAAAGAACAGAAAATGTTAGAACAAATTAACCAGATTGTTGCGTCATGGGGGGTGTGGTTCATTCTTCTAGTTACTATATGGACTGCTCCATGGAAAGGAGTAGCATTGTGGAAAGCAGCAAGGAGAAAACACATTGTCTGGTTTATTGTCTTGCTTGTTGTAAACACTCTTGCAATCCTTGAAATTCTTTATATCTTTATCTTCTCAAAATGTGGAAGTAAAAAGAAGAAAAAGAAAAGATAATAGAAAAGATAATCATAAGATGGTAAGGGCAACATCTTTGAAATGTTATCTTGATGCATACATGCAAGGATGTTGGAAATAAAGTTCCTGAACCAGAATACATAAAGAATGCAGAGCCAATAACTGTTGAACTAGAAGAATAAGAATATATTTTATCATATAAAAACTTAAAAAAAGAAATCTGTATGATTAAATATGGGTTTTAAAAATTTCTTAATTCCATTAATATTATTACTTGGTCTTTCTTGTCCTCCAAATGATTCTGGACATAGAATCTATAATTCTAAAACAAAAAGATTTAATGAGCATTATGGTGGAATAAATGAGAATTATCTAAATTTGACAAATAAAGATTTCTCCAGAGAAGAAATAGATTTTTTGCAATCAGTAGATAAACGAGAGCGCCAACTTAAATTTAGACCATTAACAAAGTATGAAGCAGCTGGATCTCAGGGCTTTACCTTGCTTAATACAATATGGAATATGCAAATTATCAAAAAAATTGATGAAATTCCTTTAGATAAGTTAGATGAACATCATAAACCCCTTAAAGAATTATTGATTAAATTAAATGAAGAATATTCCCATGAAAATTTGCAAGTTTCAGAGAAATTAGAAAGAATGTACTCGCATATTTCAAATAAAATCCACAGGGGAAAAATAACTCTTGGCTCTTCAGGTATAGAAAATCTTATTAATGATTCTGAGGGAGATTGCAATGACCTTGCTCCAGCTTATTTTGCATTATTGAATTATTATGGAATCCCTTGTTACATGAAATTTGGAAAAATCATAGAAAATGAAAAAGAAATAGGAGATCATGTTTGGATCTGTATAGAAACTGAGAAAGGATGGATTGATATAGATCCTGTAGGATATTATTTTTTTATTCCATTAGATGAAAGAAATGAGGAGATAAAAATAACTTTGATAAGAGAAAAATCAATGCTTTACAAAGGAAATCCTCCAGAAAGAAGCGTAGTTCCTGTAGAATAAAAATGTTTAAATATTTCTATCATTAGGATTGTTTATAAAAAGCAGGCTAAGAATAAGGGGAAGAAAAAGGAAAGGAGAAATAAAAAATGTTAATTAAAGGACTTCAGGAAATGACTCTTTTGGATTATCCAGGTAAGATAGCTGCAACTATCTTTCTTTTTGGTTGTAACTTTAAATGTCCTTATTGTCATAACCCTTCGCTAGTTTTGCCAGAAGAAGCAAAAAAATTAAAGACTTATACAGAACAAGAGATAATATCTTTTTTGTATGAAAGAAAAGATTTTCTTGATGGAGTCTGTATTACTGGCGGTGAGCCAACATTAAGTCCAGAACTTCCAGAATTTCTAATGAAAATAAAAGAAATTGGTTATAAAATCAAGCTTGACACAAATGGAACAAATCCTGGGATGTTGCAAGAATTAATCAAAAAAAATCTTATTGATTATATTGCTATGGATATTAAAGCTTCGCTAGAGCAATATGATAATGTAATTAGGGAAAAGATTAATATTAATAATATAAAAGAAAGTATCGAGATAATAAAAAAATTCCCAGAGCATGAATTTAGAACTACGGTTGTCCCAGGATTAATAACAAAAGAAAATTTAATTGAAATTGGAAAAGAATTGAAAGGAGCTAAATCTTTCTATATTCAACAATTCCGCGCTAAGGATTGTCTTGATAAAAGATATAACAAGAAAGAGACTTTCAAGAAAGAACAGCTTGAAGAATTCAAGAAAATTCTTAATCCTTATTTTGAAAAAGTAGAAATCAGATTCGAGACTTATTAATTTCTTAATTGCATAAATTTTTTAAATGATGTTTATATCTCTTTCTGATGACCTGTTGTGAACTCGGAGCTGCGCTATATGAAGAAAGATTACTTTGTGAAACTCCAAATTTCTTTGTTATTCCAACTTTAGGATCCCTAGGAATTGAAGGATATTTATTAATTGTGTCCAAAGAACATTATCTTGGATTCGGAATGATACCTCCAAAAGATCGTAGTGAAATGAATGAATTGATAAATGATGTAAAAAAAGTGATATCTGAGGCATATAAAAAACCTTCTTTAATATTTGAACATGGACCAAGATTAGGAGAGACTGAATCAGGAAAATCAATTGATCATGCTCATTTACATGTCGTTCCAGGAATAGATATAACTAATGATTGGGCAATAGATATGATGGGGAGATTAGGAAATAAGGGACATTTCTATCGAGTTGAAAGAGTTGAAGGTTTTGAAAAAGCAAGAGAATTATGTGAGACAAATAGATCTTATTTATATGTTGAAAATCTAGAAGGAACTCAGCTGTTATCAGAGCAAAATTTTCACCGGCCTCTACAATATTTTAGAAAAATGGTGGCTTCTCACACAAAATCTTCTAATTGGAATTGGAAAAAATATCGTGATGAAAAAACCCTTGAAAAAACTGTATTACATCTTAGAAATAAATTCTAACAAAATAAAATGTTTATCTTCTAGATTCAAGAGCTAAGAAAGCTTTGACTTGGGCTATTGCTTCATCAACTTCTGTGGCAAGTTTATCTTCGTATTGCTCGATTCTGCTCCTGATAATATATTTATCATAGATTCCCCTCATAATCTTAGCAACAGGAGTTCTTTCCCATCTATTTTCATAATCTTTTTCAAGATAACCTGCAGCTTTAACTTCAACTTGCGCTTTATTAAGTTTAATCTTCACATTGCCTTTTTGAACTTCAACTGAAACCATTCCAGTGATTCTGAAAGTGATTTTAACCTTAAACCTGAAATAATCACTAATCTTTCTTAGACATTCCCATTCTACTTCAATATCCTTTCCTTCTGGAACAATTTTTTCTTCATATTTCTTTTCAGCAACAACATATTGATAAGAAGTGAACCACTCATAGAAGAATTTATATAATTCTTTGAAATCAAATAATCCCGCATGCTTAAGTTTTGTTTCATAAATCTTATCTTCTTCTGCCATTTTTTCTCTTTATATATTTATAAATAACCAAGTCAGATTTAATTTAAATATCTTTTGAAATCTTTCTCTCAAGTTTTTTTATCTTTTTCTTTATTTCTCCTGCTTCCTCATAATTTTCACCACGAATAGCAGCTATTTCATTTATCAAAAGATCGAGGAAATCAAGTTTTTTCACACTGCTGCTTTTAGCCACTTTTATCATCTTCGTTACAATTTCTTGATTTGGAAATTCTCTCAAGAACATTTTGAGGTCAAATAATCCTTTTTCTAAATCCCTTCCTCTATTAAACTGAATAGAATCTAAGATATGTGAAAGTTTTGATCGCATGTTTTTCTTTAATTTATCAGGTTCAAAATCTGTATAGAAATTTCCCGTGTATTTTATATCTCTAATAAATTTCTGGATTTTAGAATTATTGCCTCTAATCTGAGAATAATAATGAGAATAATAAACCATAAATGCAGATTTTAATATTTCTGATATATTGCTTGCATCTTCTAAGAATAATTCCCCTAAATAGATTCTTTCTATATCTTCAAATTCTTCTAATTCTTGCTCATCTTTCATCTGGATTGGTATTTTAGAATAAACAATATATCCTTTAATTTTTTCATCTTCTGTAATAGGCTCCTGTGATGGTTCAAAATATGTATATTTAGATAAAAATTTAGAAAGGTCTGAGTCTTCAGTAGAACCAATTATAGCAAAAAGTTTATCTCTACTTATCTCTCTAAAAAATATAGAGAATTTTCCTTTCAAATTCTCTGGGTTTCCTTTCTTAAATTTAAACATTTCATACATTTTTTAATGCAATGCGCCAGCCGGGATTCGAACCCAGGTCACAACGTTGGCAACGTCGCGTCTTACCACTAGACTACTAGCGCATGAAAAAATGAAAAGAAGGAAATATTTAAAGTTTAGTATTTAAGTAATGTCTATCTTGATATCATGTTTTTCTTCAAGTTTTTTGGCCAATCCATCAATTTTTTTTCTTTTTTCTTTTGTAGCATTTCTCAAGCATATAACAAATTCTCCCCATTTTTCCTTAAAGTATGATGCTTCAGAGGTTCTATTATTTGGTTTTGGATGAAAAATGAGTCCTGCTTCACTAAATTCTTTTTTAATAATGGGAAACATATCATGATACCATTGCATCATCTTTAGTTCATGTTGATGAAATTCCTCATGAGACATTTCAATAGAGTATTCTTCTCCAGTCTTATTGTTTTTAACATAAATGCTACCTTTATCTTTTTCAAGTTTAGAATATTTAGAAAAAAGCTCTTTATACATCTTTTCTGGAATAATTCTCATCCATCCACTATCTACTGTTATTGCCATTTTGGGTTGAGTATTTATATTTAGTACGGAGACATTCCAGGAGGCATGCCTTGTGATGGGCCTTGTGGTCCTTTGCCGCTTGCTATGACATCATCGATTCTTAGAATCATCATTGTAACTTCACTTGCGCTTTTGATTGCCTGAACTTTTATTTCAAGTGGCTCAATAATTCCTCTTTCAAGGGTATTACAAATTTCTCCCCCTTTTGAAGTTGATAATGATGAGGTGCTAAGGTCTAAGCCTATTGTTTTTTCATCTTTATCATGATGTGCCTTGAGTTCAGTAAGAATATCAATTGGATCAAGTCCAGAATTTTCTGCTAAGGTTCTTGGAATAACTTCGAGTGATTCTGCAAAAAGATTTATAGCAAGTTGTTCTCTACCCTTTATACTATGAGAGAATTTTTTTAAACGTTTGGCTAATTCCATTTCAAAAGCCCCTCCACCTGCAACAACAAATCCTTTTTCAAGGGCAATACTCACGTCACCAATACCATCTTTAATAGCTCTTTCAAGCTCGTCGATAACATGTTCTGTTCCTCCTCTTATAAGAATTGTGAGAGCCTTTGGATTTTTACATCCTGTTACATAAATCATCCCTTCATCCTCAGATTCTGTTTTTTCTTCGACTTTGGAGGCATAACCAAGCTCTTCAGGTTTGAGTTCATTTAAATTTGAGACTATTTTTCCACCTGTGGCTTTGACCAGAAGTTCCATATCACTTTTATTTACTCTTCTTACTGCAAAGATTTTTTCCTTGGCAAAATAATATTGGGCAACATCATCAATTCCTTTTTGGCATAATACAACTGTTGCTCCAGCTTTCTTGATTTTATCAACCATATCCCTAAGTGCTTTATCTTCTTGATCTATGAAAGCCTGAATTTGTTCTGGGCTTGTGATTTGGATTTTTGTATCTGTTTCAGGATTCTTTAGTTCTAGAGCTGTATCAAGTAATGCAATTTTAGCATTAATAACTTGTTCTGGCATATCTGAATTAACACGTTCTTTGTTAAGAACTATTCCAGATATAAGTTGAGTATCTTCAATTCCCTCTCCTTTCTTTTTTTCTAATTTTATGCTAGCTCTGTCAACTTTTATTCCTTCTGGGCCTGATTTTAAAACCTGCCTGACTGCATTAACTATAATCTCACTCAATTTTTCTTTTGCTGCTTCTGCACCTTTTCCAGTCATTGCAGTTATTACTATTTGCTTAAGGAGATCTTTTTGTTCTGGGGTAATTCTAATTGCTAATTCTTTTGATATTTTCTGGGCTTCTTCAGAAGCAAGTCTATAACCACGGGCTATGACAGTTGGATGAATCTTCTCATCAAGAAGTTTTTCAGCATTTTCAAGCAGCTTGCCTGCAAAAATAACTGCTGTAGTTGTTCCATCTCCCACTTCATCTTCTTGAGTCTTGGCAATTTCAACTATCATCTTTGCTGCTGGATGTTCAATTTCTATTTCATTGAGTATTGTGACACCGTCATTTGTGACAGTAATATCATTCATAGAATCAACTAACATCTTGTCCATCCCTTTAGGACCAAGAGTGGTTTTGACAGTTTCAGCTACAATTCTTGCTGCAAGAATATTATTTCTCTGAGCATCTTTGCCCATCATTCTCTGAACATTTTCAGGAAGTATGAAAATGGGTTGTTTGTCTTGTGCCATATTTATTTGTTTATTTATTTCCCTCGCCGGATGTATATTCTATAGATATTATGGATATGGTGTATATTATCTATATTATGTATATCAAATCATATTTGGATATTTAAAAAGCTTTCTAAAGAATAATCTAGATTGTAACTACATCAAAATAAATAGATTAAAAGGCCTGAAATGACAAAGTTTAAATATTTCTTGCATTTATCAAGATTGAGGCTAAGGAAATGAAAACTGGAATTAAAGTTGGAGATATTATGACCAGGAATTTTATCTCAGTCAAACCTATCCATAATCTTTCTAAGTGTTCTAGGGAAATGGTTAATCATAAAGTTGGATCGCTTATTGTCAAAGAAAATCAACATTTTGTTGGCTTGATCACTGAAAAGGACATTCTTCGAGCGTTAGTCAAGAAAAAAGATTTAGAGAAGACTACAGCTAGTAACGTAATGACAAAAAAACCAGCAACTATACCTCCTTCAAAAGATATATATCAAGCCATGCTCAAGATGAAAAAGAGCAAAGCTAGATGGTTGCCTGTTCTTGTTGATGGAAAAGTTATTGGAATGGTTACATTAAAAGACATATTAAAGATTCAACCAACCTTGCTTGACATTGCGTTAGAGCATTGGCAGATTAAAGAAGAAGAGCAGAAATGGAAAAGGATAAGAGGGACTGGTGGAGAAAAATGGATGAGGGAAGGTGCTTGTGATGAGTGTGGGGCTTTTGACTTGTTATATAAATTTAGAGATATGTTTGTATGTGAGAATTGTAAAGAAAACTTGAAATATTAATTAAGATAAGAAGGTATCAATTCCTTCAATATGACTTAATTTTTCTTTCATTAAAATTATTCTTAGTTTATCATCGATTCTGATACCATTTTTTACAAGTTCTCGTTTAAGGATCATATAGAGTTTTCTGCCTTCACAATCAAAATCAGTAAGAATAACACACTTCTTTATTTTTTTATTAATTATGTTCTCAATTGCATCTGGAAGATTTCCTTTCTTGAGAATGAAGATATTAATCAGATCAAGTTTTTTTAAAGCTGCTTCGTCTTTTTTACCTTCGACAATAATTAATGCGTGTTCTTTTCTAGCTTTATCAATTAAATTGAGAATTTTATTTCTTTTTTCTTCATTCATTTTGAAATATGGGATAAGGAATGGAATAAAATAAGGAATGGGCCCGACGGGTTTCGAACCCGCAACACCTTGGTTAAGAGCCAAGTGCTCTACCATTGAGCTACGGGCCCAATGGAATTGAAAAAGAAAACTAATTTATAAACTTTGCATTTCCCAATTAATCCAATTAATCAAAAAAAATCAAAAGTATTGTTAAGAGTATTCTCGCCAGGTATGTTTACATTTGGTGCAGCGAAAGAATCTTGTTTCTGCTTCATCTGCTGCCCTCATCTGGGCAGTCCAGAAAAAAGCTTGATCATTGCCGCATTTTGAACATGTTACTGAAACTATTGGCCAAACATTTGAATCTTTTTCATGAAGCACTGCTATCTTACTATTGCTCACTATTTTTTCAGAACTCATTAGCTTGATTTTGTCTTTAGATACATAACCACACTTTGGACATGCAAATCTCTTTTTCTTTTGAATGAGAATCGAACCACATTTAGGACAAAATTTCATTTTTCTTTTTTAATGCTTTAGTATTTTTTAGATTATTATTTTCTAGCTCTTTTTTAATGATTATAAATTAGGTTGTTGTAACTTTTAGTCGTTTAAATAGTTTGTGTTTTTTGAAAATATATAAGAAGATATAAGAAAAAATATTATTAAATTAGAAAGAATTTAAGAGAATCCTTTAAACAATTCCACAAAAACTAGTTTAACCCATCCAAGATATGGAATTCTTAAACCAGCTCTGCCAAGAACATTTTCTTGTTTAATGTCTTTTTCAATGTTAAATCCAAAATAAACTAACTGTCTTTGATTATTGTCGCCTTTTGTTGAAAAAATAAATTCATTTTCTTCTTGTTCAACATCAACAAGCCTGTGAATGATGGGAGTAGTTTGAACTTTCGTCTTAAAGATAATTATATCTCCCACCTCATACTCTCCTGGTTCTTTTCCCAGAACAATTATTATGTCTCCTTTATCAAGTCCATTTCCATAAGGCCATTCAATAATTTCTTGTTTTGTAAGGCCATTATTTTCATACCAAGAACCAAATTGATTATACCATTCATCAAAATTTCCGTGATGATGCATACTATCACTCTCAACTATGACAAAAGGTAAGGAAGTAGCGAAAATCAATCCAAATAATGGAAAAAAGATAAACTTAACAATTAAAAATATAAGTACCAGGTCAATTAACCAACTCCAAATACTATTGCTCTTCCATAGAAAATTCCATGTTTTTTTTATAACCTTTTTTACCTTTCTTCTGTCACTCATAAACCCAGTAAGTTTTAAAAGTTTATAAAAATTTCTGTTAAATTTTTAAGAACCTTTAAAAATCAATTCATTAAATTTTTAAGGTTTAAAAGCTTTTTTAAAGATGAAAAGAAACTAGAAAGAGAAAACAAAAACATTAAAAGAATAAAAATCATATTAAAAACATGAGGAATAAAAGAGGCATAACCCATATTGAAGCAATTCTCTCAATTGTAATTTTTTTAGCGGGGATTGTGATGGTGATGATTTTAGCAAGACCAACTTTTATTTCAGAAGAACCTTCTCAAGTTCAACTCAATGCTCTTGAAGAAGAATTTAAAGAACGTACAAAATCGCAATATAATTTAGTATTTTATACTAAAACAAGTATGGGTTGTTATAGTGGCAAGGTAATTGTTAAAGAAGAATTACTTTATTATAAAGTTTATACGAATGAGACGGATATGGCAAATATAGTATCTGAATGTGAATTTAGTGAGGAACATTACACTTTTCCAATGAAAATAAATATTTATGATTATGATGCTATTGATACATTTGACTCAGAGAAGGATTTTCAAATAATTATTGATGAAAAACCTACGACAAATAGTGAAAAACCTCCAGAACAAGTCTCAATAAATGCAAAGGAAATTGAAATTAAATTATTAAAAAATGGTGGAATAACAACAGAAAATGTTATCTTACGTGTTTGGTAAAAGCAAAAATAAAAGAGGATGGCTTCGTGTTGTAGAAGCTTGCATGGCCATAATCATACTTATTGGGTTTGTAATGATTATAATGAATAAAGCAGAAGTAAAGGAAACAAACATGCAACAAAGGGCAAATGATCTTGTCTTAAAGATAGAAAAAGATAATGTAATCAGACAAGAAATCTTAAATCTAAATTGTGATGACTTAGATTGTGGAAATATAATTCTAGATTATGATTATGCATTCTCAATTGAGGATCTCGTAACTCCAAAGAGTTGTGAGGGAGGAATGGAAAAACCATTAAACAAAGAAATTTTTGCTTCTTCAATCATTATTGCATCATCTGAAAATTATAAAAAATTTACATTATATATCTGGGAATAGAAATAAAATGAGAAAATATAAATTTTTAGAACATACTGCTGATGTTAAGTTTCAGGCATTCGGCAAAACATTAGAAAAAGCTTTTGAAAATGCAAGTTATGCGCTTATCAATATTATGTGCAAAGAGAAAATAAAACCCTTAATTAAAAAACAAATAAAAATTAAGGGAAAAGATTTAGAGAATTTGCTTTATAATTTTTTAGAAGAATTTATTTTTTTATTAGATTCTAAAGATTTTTTGCTTGGAAAAATTAAAAATCTAAAAATAAATAAGAAAAATGGAGATTATGAGTTAAACGTGGAAGCTTTAGGAGACAATGCTAAAAATTATAAAACTGAACTAGATGTTAAAGCTATAACATATAATGAAATGTTTGTGAAAAAACAAAAAGATAAATTTATATGCCAAGTTGTTGTGGATGTTTAAATTAAGAAAAGAAAAAATGGTTGAAATTAAAAAAATAAATGATGTAACTTGGAAAATAGAAAAATTTGGGGATATGAAAGTTCCAGTTATAATTTTTGCATCTAAAAAATTACTAGAAAAGATAAAACAAGATGATACAATTAAACAGTCTATGAATATGGCTTCTTTGCCAGGAGTTTTGAAAAATATAGTAGTATGCGCGGACGCTCACCAAGGATATGGGGCATGTATAGGGGGAGTTTCTGCATTTGATATAAATAAGGGAGTAATTTCTCCAGGCGAAATTGGCTATGACATTAATTGCTCTGTTCGTTTACTAAAAACAAATTTAAAACTTGAAGATATAGAAAAAAAAGGCAAAAAAGAAATTATTCATTCTTTGTTTAGAACAATTCCTTCAGGAGTAGGAAAAGGAAGCAAATTAAAACTTAGTAAACAAGAACTAAATGATGTTTTAAAAGAAGGAGCTCAATGGGCTGTTAAAAAAGGTTATGGTATTAACCAAGATTATCTTCATACAGAAGAACAAGGTTGTATTAAGGGAGCAGATTCTTCTGCAGTTTCAGAAAGAGCAAAATCAAGAGGCAAATCTCAATTAGGAAGC
The DNA here is from genome assembly GCA_030612665.1 of archaeon. Classification (GTDB taxonomy): domain Archaea; phylum Nanobdellota; class Nanobdellia; order Pacearchaeales; family UBA284; genus JAUWNL01. The sequence goes on along the minus strand of JAUWNL010000003.1, from coordinate 5,502 downwards.
CTTGGGGCTGGAAATCATTTTTTAGAAATTCAGGTTGTCGATGAAATTTTTGATGAAAAAATTGCTAAAATTTTTGGTTTAGAAAAAGGACAAATTACAATTATGATTCACTGTGGCTCAAGAGGGTTAGGGCATCAGGTAGCAAGTGATTATATTAAAGAAATGGAGAATAAATATGGATGGCCAAAACAAGACAGAGAATTAGTAAATGCTCCAATAAAAAGTGAGCTTGGAAAGAAATATCTGTCAGCTATGGCCGCTGCTGCTAATTTTGCTTTTGCAAATAAACAGCTTATAACTCATTGGGTTAGACAGGATCTAAAACATTATTTTCCTAACCTAAAAATAGATGTTGTTTATGACATTTGTCATAATATTGCTAAATTTGAAAAACATATTATTGACGGAAAAGAAAAACAGGTTTTAATTATGAGAAAAGGAGCAACTCGTTCTTTTGGCCCTGGCCATCCAGAAGTTCCAAGTGATTATAGAAAAGTTGGCCAGCCTGTTCTTATTCCAGGAAATATGGGGACTGCATCTTATGTCTTAATAGGAACAAAAAAAGCAGAAGAAGTATCATTTAGCAGCACTGCACACGGTGCAGGAAGATTAATGTCAAGAACTCGGGCAAGAAAAACTATCAGTGGAGAAAAAATAAAGCAGGAATTAGAAAAAAAAGGAATTGATATTGAGACTGGGAGTTGGAGAGGACTTGCAGAAGAAGCTCCCCAGGTTTACAAAGACATAGAAGAAGTTGTTAGAGTTAGTCATGAAGCAGGAATCGGAAATCTTGTTGTTAGATTAAAGCCAATTGGCGTTGTTAAGGGTTAGCAAGAGTTAAATTTTTATACTTTCTTTTCTCTTTTTCTCGTATGCGGGAGTGTCGGAGTGGTCAAACGAACAGGACTTAAGATCCTGTGGCTTAGTGCCTACGCAGGTTCGAACCCTGTCTCCCGCATACTATCTTTCTAGCATTTTCATGGGATGTACACCCTCCATAGGGCGTATAAAAATATAAGAACAATAATAAAACCATGAAAATAAACCCTTAAGACTTAAAAACAAAATATTTATAAACTATAGAAATTCTATAGTTAAATGATAACCACCATACAGCTTAATGAAAATGTTAAGAATGCTTTAGATAAAATGAAGACTAATAAAGAAACTTATGAAGAAGTAATTTTAGATCTAATGAAAATTGCTGAAAAAAATAGGAGAGAACAAAAGCAACTTTTAATAGAAGGTTGTAAAGAGATGGCAAAAGAAAATTTAAAGATTGCAAAAGAGTTTGAAGCAATAGAAAATTTAGATGAATGGGAATGGTAAATATGATTCCAAAAAGAGGAGAAATTTTTCTTGCAAATTTAGAACCAATAAAAGGAAGTGAACAGGGGGGGATTAGGCCTGTATTAATAATTCAAAATGATATATCTAATAAACATTCTCCAATAACAATAGTTGCTGCAATTACCTCAAAAGTTTATGAAAAGGAGTTTCCTACAAATGTTTTTATTCTTAAGAAAGATTCTAAATTAAACAAAGATTCAACTATTCTATTAAACCAAATCAGAACAATTGATAGAACAAGATTGATAAAAAAAATTGGTTCTTTGGATCCTTATATTTTGAAGAAAGTAGATTTAGCAATTAAAATAAGTTTAGATTTAAATTAAAAAAGAAAAATTATAAATATTAGGACTCATTAGAATGATAAAATTAAAAAGATTAAAAAAGCTAAATCTTAGCGATATGCTAAGATAATTTTCTGCGTGTCTCCCGCACTTTGAAAATAAAAATAAAAATAAAACAGATAGACAGATAGAAAAATGAGTGAAGAAAAGAGCGAACATTATAAAATAACTTTTGAATTCTTTGATAATAATAAATCGTATTATAGGACCTTTGTGATAGAAATAAAGAATAAAGAAGCAAAAGTAATAAAAAGGCCAGAAGATAGAGATTGGATTATGAAGATAAAAAGATTGGAAGGGAAACTTAATTAAATACAAGACAACTCAAAAAAATATGGGAAATTATAAAGTTATTCTTATTACTTCTTTGATAATTTTTTTATTCGTAATAGCAATACTCTTTCTCTTTGTGGTTAAAGAAGAAAAAGAGCCTTATTGTGGAGACCATGTTTGCGAGGAAGGAGAAAATTATGAAAACTGTCCAGAAGATTGTAAAAGTACACAGATAGAAAAAGGAATCAAAGGACATGTTACCTTATATCAAGGAAATTGTATGCCTCCAGCAGGCCTCGAATGTTTAATAAATAAACTTTCAACTACAGTAAAAATTTATGAATTAATAGGTAAAGATGATATTAAAGAAGGGTATTATCTTGGAACATCTGTTTGGTATGAAGACAGTGAAGAAATATCTGGTGAAAGCTGTGATTGCGAAATAACCTGTGAGTTAATTGGTTCTAGGAGTGAAGGATGGTATATGTCCTGTCCTGAAAAAGATAATAAATTAATTAGATATACTTTTTGTGAAAAACTTGAAAATCCATTTGAATGTAAAATTATAAAACAAGAACCAATTGTAACTGTCATATCAAATCAAGAGGGATATTATGAAATAGGTTTGCCAAATGGACAATATAGTGTTCTTGTTGAAGATCCTATAAATGAAAATAAAGAATATTGTAATAGTTTTGATAATGAATATGCTTGTCCAGTTCTAGTCAATGATGAGCTTGTAGAATTTAATATAAGAATTGATCATGCAACATGGTGAAAAAGAGTTCTGTGAAAATATTGATTGATGGATTTAGTAAAAAAATTATCTAATAATAGTTTCAAGAATATTTTCATAATCTTATGAATATAATTCCTTCTTCTTTTTCCTTTAGAATTCCCTTTCTTATTTTAGGATCAACTATCCATCTTAAAGAATTACCTTGCCATGAATTCCAATCTGCTCTTTTTTCTTGTCCTAAAACATTAATTTTTATTTTTCCTTCTTCAAAATATCCTGCTCTTGGATCATTATATTGACCTGTTTTTCTTAAAGTAACTTTTCCCTCTAAAATATTATTTATAAATACTAAAACTTTTTTATTATATGTCAAATCTTCAAACATATTTTCATAATAATAAGAAAATGAAATTGGAACATGCAACCCACTTTTTTTAGCTTGTTCTAATAAGTATCTTTGAGCATCATCCCAACATAAAGGGGAGTCTTTATGATCAAGTAATTCTTCCAATGTTGGCAAGAAATTTTCAGAAGTTTCTGGCAGACTTTTTAGTTGTTCTTTGTGGTATTTGTTAGTTAATTGAAGATTACCGAATATACTCTCTTTTACTAAAGACAATATCTTTGACCTGTTCCTTAGAGTAATATTTTTTAAATTAAAATATTGTTCAGAGGTTAATATACTGTGTAATGCATCAAAATCTTCTCTTGTGAAGGGGCCGCTATATGCCCAAACATCAACCTTCTCTTTTTTAAATTGATAGATTTTCTTAAAATTTTCAAATATTCTTGATCGGGGTTTTATATTTAATGGGAATCCTACTATATATTTTATTATTTTTGTCATATTAACAACTTTTTCTATTGATACTTATAAATCTTTCTTTTTATATTATAAATTTTTGTTAAGTAATAATTTCTTAAAATTCTAAATAAGCAAATAACAAGCTTTAAAAAACACTATTTCTTGATTTATTCGAGCAGGCGGGTTGGCGTGTTAGCCCTGCGCCATTTGCAAACGGGCTTTATGGCAGACCTGACAGGATGAGTGATATATTAACTAAAAAGTCCTGATTTCAACAATGAAATTTTGTCCTGCTTGATCTTGCTTTAAGGAAGCGGGTCAGTTCCGGAAGGAAGCAGCCCTAAATTAGAGTTTAGATGCTTGTGGGGTTGCAAAATCAAGAAGAAGTTGGGTAAACTTCTTAGTTTGGTATTAAGCAATTTCTGGGCCTGCTCACTTAAAATAAGAATAAAGTAAAAGATGAAAAGAAAAAGAGGTAAAAAAGGACAGTTTTTCCTTATCATGGCTGTGGTCATAGGAGCTTTATTGTTGAGTGCTACAGTTTTGTTCAATACATCTGAAACAAAAAATACTGCGCTTGAACAATTTAATCTTGTGTGCGAAAATTATTATTATGAAGCTCAACAACTTCATAAAGAATTTATAACAGAGACAGAACAACCAAATCCTCTTAGCCAAACATTTATTGATGAATTAAAAAGTTTAACAGGAAAATTTGAAGATGAATATGATGTTGAAATTGAATATAATTATAATACATCTGGAGATTATCAAACTTTTAGTTTTAGGATGACGCGAGAAAAAGAAAATGAATTTTATGTATGTGAAAAATGAAAATAAAGCTGGGAATGAAAAACAAAAAAGGGATTAGTGAATTAATATCATATGTCTTGTTAATTACGCTTGCGCTTGCAATGGCTGGAGGGGTTTATGCTTATCTCAAATTTTATGCTGAAGCTCCTCTTCCAGAAGAGCCTTGTGATGGAATTAGTGTGGCTATTATAGATTATAGTTGTCAAGACGATAAAATGACAATCACAATAAAAAATACTGGCAGGTTTACTTGTTCTGCAAAAGTAAAATTATATGATAAAGATGGTTGGGTGATTTGTGAGGAAGATGTTCCAGAGTCTGGAGAATTAGAAATTAATGAAGAAAAATCTAAAACAATTTCTTATGAAGCTGATGTAGTAAAAATTGAAGTGATTCCATTTAAATTTGACTATGAAGAACATTATACTAAATTTTGTCCTGAAGCCAAGATTGTTCAGGAAATAGTGGGGTGTGAGTTTAGTGGAACAAAGTGAGACAGTTCCAACCACATAGAAATCTATTTAAATTAGATTAGATATTTATGAGTATTATGGAAATGAAGAATAAAAAAGGTATTTCACCGATTATAGCAACAGTATTGCTCATTGTCATTGCTATTGCTTTATTCTTAATTATCTTTTTATGGGTTAGAAGTTTTCAAGGTGAGAGAATCGAAAAATTTGGAGTTCCAATTGAAAATGCCTGTCCTAATATTCAACTAGAAATAAATTTTATTGGAACACAACTACAAATAGAAAATAATGGAAATGTTCATGTTCATAAAATACAAATATTTGAAATAACAAATACAGGAACAACAAAATTACAGGATGTGACTATTGATTTACGTTCTGGAGAAACTTACCCTAACCCAATATCAATTACAACATGTTGGGCTCCAGATAGAATAAAAATTATTCCAATCTTGCTTGGCATAACTGAAGGAGGAGCTCAGGAAGAATATATTTGTGAAAACAAAGTAATTGTTGTTTCATGTCCCTCACCATCATAATCAAAATAATAATAAAATAAAAGAGTAAAAGAGGTAAAAAAATAAATGAAAATAGAAAACAAGAAAGGAATCGCGCCCTTGATTGCTACAGTTATGTTGATTGTTATAGTGATTGCAGCAGCAGCAATTATTTGGACAGTTGTCATTCCATTTATCAAAGATCAAA
>JAUWNL010000036.1 GCA_030612665.1 archaeon | reverse complement strand
CAGTATCTTCTGTCCACTCTTCTGTCCAGATATATGCACTAGCAAAAGCCATAGATAAAGCAATCACTGTAACAAACAAAACAAAAAACAAACCTATTTTGTTATTCATTTTTTATCAATTTTTATTTTATTTATATTTTATTTAATTTAAAAAATTTAGATTAAATTGTTTTTTAAAAGTTAAAATTGTCTTTTAAATCTTTCGCAAAAATAGTCTTTTAGTATCACTCGGTGATAAAAATAACAAAAGTATATACTAAAATTCAATAATGCCTCTAAACCAATTTTACCGACGAGAAAACTGATTCTTATCTTTTATTATTTTTTCTTGTTTTTTTTGGTTTTTTCTATCTTTTCTTATCTTTTTTTCTTTTTTTTAGAGCTTGGAACAGGCACATGGGGGAAGTGACTGAAGTGACTCATCACACTTACTTGCTTCATCTTCCATCTCACAGATAAATAAACTCCAACAACAGCCAGAATAATTATCATTGTCCAGATGTACCAACATAATCCAAATATTCTGCCATAAATTCCAAGAAAACCACAATCAACACATTTATTATTTACACAATCCCCAACATCGCAACCACAATCAGTACAACAATTTTCACTAGTCTCTCCAATCTCACAAATTTTATTGCCGCATCTTGCTCTTTTACAATCAGTTGGGCAATTTTCGCTTGTTTCATGAGGAGCTTCACAAATACCATCACCACAAATTATTGGGGCACAATCACTTGGACATGTTTCTTCACTTTCACCAAAGATTGGCTCACAAAACATGTTTCCACAACTTTCAATCATGCAATCAGGACAAGATAAAAAGCTTTCTCCAAAATCACAGAAACCATCATAATTACATCCAAGTCCACAATCTTCTGGACAAGAAACATGATCTTCTCCCCACTCACAAAGATTATTTCCACAAACAGGAGCAGGACAATCAACAACACAATTCAAATAATTCTCTGTGCCAGAACAAACCCCGTCTCCACAATAATCTCCGCCACAATCCTGCGGACAACTTATTATTGTTTCATTACAATCAGGGTCGCAAATATCATCACCACAATAAGAACAATAAGCACCCTCGCTTTGTCCTAACCTAACATTGGGAGCTTGTTGCTCATTAAATGAATCACTAAGAGTAATATCAGTCATAGCAGCATGCTTTTCATCTTTAACAATCATAATAATAAGAACATCTCCTGTCTGCCAGGGTGTTGGAAAATTCTTCACATCAATTGAATACCAGTTGTCCTGGCCAGAATTACCAATTCCAACCATATCAGTCAGCCTTTCGTCAGGACGAATGTCAATAAAAAATGCTACAACTGCACCATTAGCATAAGTGCCATCATCAGCATCAGCAACAAAACCATTAATACCATGCTCCACTCCAAGAGCAGAGACAGAACTAACTAATAACAAACTAAAAATTAAAAACAAAATTCCTTTTTTCATCTTCCTCTTTTATACATTATATAATACAATATATATAATAAAAAACTATTTATAAATATTATGTTAGTTTAGTCGCAGATAGTAGTAACAAACAATAATTGCTTTTTAATACTAGGTATCAAAAGAATTATATCTACTATCATAATAAAAACGAAAGATTTATATATGTGCATATGCATATGCATATATGACAAAAATAATAAGTCTGTCTAATAAAGCATATGACGAATTAAAGAGGATTAAGAATAATAAAAGTTTTTCAGAAGTTATAATGCTGTGCCTAGAGAAAAAAAGTAACAAAGAAAAAATTCTTGAATTCTTTGGGAAGGGCGGTATTGATATAAAAAAAATAAAAGAAGTTAGGGCAATGTGGCTAAAATGGTCAGGAAAATATGCTTAGATTCTGATGTTTTAGTTTCTTTGTTAAGTGGAAATAAAAAAACAAAAGTAATTATAGAACAATTAGAGGGAGAATTTCATTCAACAGTTATTAATGTATTTGAAATTTGGTTTGGAAGGAAAGAAAATGAAAAAATATTCAAACTTCTGAAATGGTTAAATATTCATGACTTAGATGAAAAATCAGCAAAAATAGCTGCTGACATTTTAAGAAAATTAAAAAAAGAAGGAAAAATACTAGAAATAAGAGACCTCTTTATTGCAGCGATATGTATAAAAAATGATCTTGAATTATTAACACTTGATAAACATTTCAAAAGACTTAAAAAATTTGGTTTAATTTTAGCTTAAATAATTGCCTTGTTATGTTTTATAAGATCGTCAAGAATACATTCCATTTGTAATTCAGCTGCTTCTTTTAAATTTTTTTTAGCTTCTGATAATGTTTTTCCTTGGGAAGTAACTCCCAATTCAGGGCATGTTGCAATATGCCATCCTTCTTCTTTCCATATTTTTATTGAAAGTTTCATATTAAAATAAAAACTGTTTATTTTTAAATTTATCGAAAAGAATTAAATTTGTTTCCAACTTGCGTCCTCTAAGGAAAACCCTTAACAATAATATTATTTTTATTTAAAGTTTTTATCAATTTGTAAGCTTTTGTTAAGAAATCTAAGAATGTTTCTTCATCCTCTTTCTCATTTTTTCTCTTTTTCTTTTCTAGAAAATAAAAACAAAATATGTTTATAAATATTGTGTCTAATCATATATATTATAAAATAATCTTCAAACAATAAAAGTAAGAAAAGAAAAAACAATAGAAATTATAACTCTCTAAGAGTAGCAACAAAACCAAAAC
>JAUWNL010000015.1 GCA_030612665.1 archaeon | reverse complement strand
ATACTAAAACCTTCTTCCTCAAGAAGTTTTTTTATATCTGATAAATCCTCAAACTGCTCCTCTTCTCCAGACCATATTCTTTTCGCTTTCTTCAAATCTACATTTAAATCTCTGTATTCTTTTCTTATTGCTTCTATAAACTTGGCGGGAAATTCTTTATCTTTTTTATCATATTTAACTAATTCATAGTTTTCGCATTTTTCTAATGCTTTTTTGAATATTGGGTGTTTTTCTTCTTTTTTTCCATAATATCCAATTAAAGGGGGAATTTTTATACACAACTTATCACATAGTTTTTGCATTGTCTGATTCTGGTCTGAAGCAATAGTGTAAAGATATGGTAAATTGGCTATTATTATATTTATCTCATTTTTATATTTTGCAATTTGTTCAAGAACGTCTTGAGTAGAACCAAAAGTAAGTATTCTTTCTTTAGAAAGTAAATCACCCAGTTCTTTCCTTTTATTTTTATCTGATTCTATTAAGATAATCATCCCAATAAAAGAAGAAATGATGCTTATAAATTTTACTATTTTAAAGTAAATACTCCAGCAATCTTTTCTCCACAAAACCTGCATTTCCCATCTTCAAGATTGTTTTCAGTAACAGCAAAGAAAGCATTTCTCTTGATAACTGCTTTCTTGCATTTAGGACAGAAAGTTGTGTTTCCTTCTTCATCAAGTATATTTCCAGTATAAACATAATTCAAATGTTTCATTGCGAGTGTTCTCGCTTTTTTTATTGTTTCTGCGGGAGTTGATGGAGTTCCTTGCATCTTATATGCTGGATAAAAAGCAGAAAAATGAAGAGGAATATCTTTGCTAAGATTTGAAATAAATTTGATAATTTTTATTATGTCTTTTTCATTATCATTATAACCAGGAATGATAAGATTTGTAACTTCAAGCCAAATTCCTGCTTTGTGAAGTGTTTTGATTGTTTCAAGAACAGGCTCAAGATGCGAGCCACAGACATTTTTATAAAAATCCTCATTTCCCTTGACATCTATATTTGCCCCATCAAGATAACTGCATAATTCATTGAGAGGCTTGGGATTAATGAAACCATTACTAACAATTGTGTTCTTTATTTTTTCTTTTCTTGCGAGCTTTGCTATATCAATCATATATTCAAAAAAAATGGTTGGTTCTGTGTAAGTATAAGAAATAATTTTAATGTCTTCTTTGACTGCTCCTGCAACAACTGCATAAGGGGGAAGAACCATGTAAGGAACTTCTTCAACCTTAGCTTGGCTTATTGACCAGTTTTGACAATGTAAACAACTAAAGTTACAGCCAACTGTTGCAATACTTAAAGCATCCTGGCCTGGCATGAAATGAAATAATGGCTTTTTTTCAATTGGATCTGTAGAAACAGAACAAGGTTTTCCATAAGCAACTAAGTAAAGTTTACCATTAACATTTTTTCTGACTCGGCACTTGCCAAACGCTTCATTGTCTATGACACATGAATGAGGACAGAGCTGACACTGAACTTTCTTATCTTTCAGCTGTTTGTAATATAATGCTTCATGCAACTTAGATTTATCTTTTTTCTTAACCATTATAAAAAGAAAAAAAAGGATTATTTAACTTTATCGCTCCTTTGCCCCTATTTTCATTTCAAAACATTTTTATGTATATCTATATGCCATTATCCATGAAATTAAAAAGAAATAAAACTGCATATGATTTTGTAAGCATCTCAGTAGATATTTTTATGAATCTTCGTTATAAAATAGAATGTTCTGGTTCAGAAAATATTCCTAACAAGGGACCTGTTCTATTACTTCCAAAGCATCAAGCTATAGAGGATATTCTCATTGAAAGCATCTTTCTCAGAAAATACTGTAAGAGGAAAGGAAACTGGATGATGAAACCTAGTTTACCAGGAATTTTAGATTATGTTGGGGGAATTAAAATAAAAAGACCTAAGGACATTAGAAAAATAAAAAATAGAAAAGAAAGAAGGGAAGTAATTATCAAAGCAAGAGAAGATAATAAAAAAATAAGGGATTATACAGAATTTTTATATAAAAACGGAGAAATAGTTGTGGTACATCCAGAAGGAACAAGAAAAAAAGGCATAATGGGTCAACTAAAAACAGAATTAATTAATTTCACAAAGCAGATTCAAGAAAAGTATAATGTGATTATACCTGCAATACCAATTGGAATAGAATATGTAAAATCTTTTCCAAAATCAAAGATTTATTTAAGAGCAGGCAAGACCCTGGATATAACAATGCCTAACTTAGTAGATGTTTTAGAACAAGAAATCAAAAAATTATCTAATTTGTAAGATTAAATTATAATATTAAAAAACTTATAAATTTTTTGCCATACTTATTTCTCCATGTGAAATTGAACAGCCCTTGAACTTGAGAGCATAAAATATTGCATTGATTGCTTCTTTTGGTGTGGAAGGTAACTTGATTATACCTTTTTTGTAAGCAAGATATGCTAGTTCTGTAGAACGAATGATATTAAATTTTTTAAAGAATTCATAATTTATTTCATTAGCACGAATTTTTGTATGATGTTTTTTTTCAAGAAGCCTATGTAGATTTTGAGGTTTCTCGCATAACATTCTTGTTGTTCTCTCATCAACTACTATTGCTTTATCAAAAGTATGTAGAGAATTATATAAAGCAAGACATTCTGCTTCTCCACCATGAATTAGTCTCATCCCTTCATATCCTACCTTAAATGTATTATTTGCAATGTTCAGAAGCTTTCCTGTCTCTTCTTTGATTTTACTATTTGTTTTTACCTTAATAATTCCGCGATTGATTAATTTTTGAATCATGTAAGCTTCAAGTTTGAATCTCTTTGTCCTAAGAGGCCTATCAATAATTTCATATTTTACTTTTTCTGGAATAAAAAATTCTCCGTGAAATATTTTCTTAAGAGGTTCTAGAATAAAAAGAAGATTATTTAGAGTAAGGCTGATTATGGATGACGAATCAAAGATGAGAGCTTTCATTTTTTCCTCTTTTGCTTTTTGTTTTTTCTATTTATTATTTTTATCAGAGCAAACATTGCAATAGACACCCATAAAATATTGAGAATCATTATAGGTATTGTCCTATTAACATAGGTATAGAAGATTAATCCAGCTCCTCCTAAAAGATTTATGGAGTGATAAATCCAAGACTTAACAACTACTCTTTCGCTTGTTAATAAAAAGTAAGCAATTAAAATTAAAGCCATTCCTCCCCAACCCGCAACTGCCGTGATTATATCGATCATTTTTCAAATAGTTTCTTTGTGAAGTTTATTCTTTGTTTGATTGGAACTGTAACCCCCAAATTGACATCGCCTATTCCTGTTTTGCCTATGTATTCGGCAAGTTCCCATTGGCTAATTCCAAGAAGATCAGAAGTCTCGCTGAACGAGACACCATGCTCATAAAGTCTTGATGCTTTGTTAATTGCTGCTTTCTCAAAAACTTCTTTGATATATCCTTTGAGATTACTAGAAAAATTATTAGCTGTTTTTCTTATATCCACAAGCCTTTGCCTAAATTGTCTGATTTTATTCTGTTTGAGGTTTTGAGCAGCTAACCCAAGATTTTTAATGGCAAGATTGTAAAAAGAGGGCCATTCTTTATATTCTTTATATTTTTCACGCTCTATAATTTTGCTGAGAGCATAAATCGTTGTTGCTACAACTATAGAATCAATGTCCTTGTATATTGAAGCAGTGTGGATTGTCCTATCACTTAGGGTCTTAAGAACAATTGTATTTTTATTTCTTAATGCTCTTTGAGCTTTTGTTAGAAGTTTGACTATATGGTCACGCTCTTTTTCTATCATATAATCCAAAGAGATATTATTTATTTAAAGGTTTTCATTAAAAAAGTTTAAAAGAACTCGTGAATTAAGTTTTTTATGAAAAAGAAGGATATGAAAAAAGATAAAAAACTGGGGATTGAAGCTGAAAAAGATGAGTTTAGTGAGTGGTATACTCAAATTATTATTAAAGCAGATCTTGCAGATTATAGTTCTGTTTCTGGTTGCATGATATTCAAACCAAGTGCTTATGCAATTTGGGAAAAAATTAAAGAGGAAACTGATAAAAGGTTTAAGAAGATAGGATTGAAAAATGTTTATTTCCCTTTGTTAATTCCTGAATCTCTTTTGAAAAAAGAAGCTCAACATCTTAAGGGTTTTTCTCCTGAAGTTGCTTGGGTCACACAAGCAGGAAACACTGAGCTTAAAGAAAGATTGGCAATTAGACCTACAAGCGAAACCATTATGTATGAATCTTATTCTAAATGGATTCGTTCATGGCGTGATTTGCCTATGAGATATAATCAATGGAATAATATTGTGAGATGGGAATTTAGGCATCCAATACTTTTCCTTAGAACTCGTGAGTTCCTTTGGAATGAAGGACATACTGTTTTTGCAACTCAAAAAGAAGCTTTAGCAGAAGAAAAACAGATTCTTGGAATTTATGATGAAATTTTAAAAGATTATATGGCAATTTCTGGTTTCATCAGTAGAAAGACTGAATCAGAGAAATTTGCTGGTGCTGAGTTTACAAAAGCAATAGAATGTTTATTGCCTAATGGTCGTATTGTTCAAGGTCCAGACTTTCATTTTGATGGACAAATCTTTTCCAAGGCTTTTAATATTCAATTTTTAAACAAGCAAGGAAAGAAAGAGTTTGTTTGGCAAAATACCTTCGCAATTACTACAAGAATGCTTGGGATTATGTTTGCAATTCATGGAGATGATAAAGGAATAATCATTCCACCGCGTGTGGCTCCAATCCAATGTGTTATTGTACCAATCTTTAAAGAAAAAGAAAAAGGCAAGGTTTTGAAAAAAGCTAAGGAACTTGAAAAATTAAACTTCAGAGTTTTTCTTGATGATAGAGATTATACTCCAGGATACAAATTTAATGATTGGGAACTCAAAGGAGTTCCAGTTAGGATTGAAATTGGCCCTAGAGATATTGCAAATAATCAGGTAGTAGTTGTAAGAAGAGATACTGGCAAGAAAGAAATAATAAAAATTAAGGACATTGAAAAAAAAGTTGAAAAAATTCTTGATGATGTTCAGAAAAATCTTCTAAAGAAGTCAGAACAATTACTAAAGAAAAACACAGTCATGACAAAAAATATACAAGAAACTGTCAAGGCAATTAAAGATAAAAAGTTAATTGTGAGCGAATGGTGTGGAAATCATGAATGTGAAGATTGGATAAAGACAAAAACTGGTGGAGCCAAGATCATTGGAATTAATGAGAAAAAGGAAGCAATAGGTAAGTGTGTTTATTGTGGCAAAAAAGCCATGCATGTTGTTTGGATAGCTAAGAGCTATTGAATATTAACTTAGAATTTTATTTTATTTCACAATATTCGTTAATTGCCTGTCCTGGCAAGCCTTTTTCAAAAACTGCTCGAATAAGGCCTTTATTGCCATGAGCACTTGTGATTTTGCCCTTGATAATTTTGCTTTTTGGACTTTTCCATTCAACTGCCTTGCCAATATTCTTAAGAGCTTCTGCTCTTGACTTGAGTCCTGCATCTAGAATAAAATGTCTTGGTTTCTGAGTTTTTCTTCCTTGTCTAAAAAACATGACTTTGGCTTTCATTTTTGTATTGGTCTTGGTTTTTGTTTTGGTTTTTAGAGAATTATATCAAAATCTCCGAGGATTTTTTTAATTGTTGCAAACATCTGCGGGGTAATTTTCATTCGTGTTGTGTGATCATGAACTTTGAGGGCTTCTGCAAGTTCATCTTTATCACTTTTTTGGGCTTTTCCCTTACTATCAATTCTTGTAATCTCATCTGTACTTATATCCACGTTAAGGAAAGCAATGTCTCTGAATATGAAAAGTTCTGCTTTTTTTGGTTTTTGTTTTTCTTTTCCTTTTCCTTTTTGATAAACAAGATTAATCTTCTTTTTTTCTATTTCAATCATTTCTTTTCTTTGAGCATATTCTGACAAGGCAGAGACAAGATCATATGCTTTTCTTCTTAATTGTTCTATATCGTGCTTTGAAAATTTCTTTGTCTTTTTGTATTTCTTTTTTGCATCAATTATTTCTTGAATAATTTTTTGATTTCTTGGGGAAATCATTCCTTTTTTTATGAGTTGTTTATCAAACTTTTGCCTGAGTATTGTTTCATTTCCTTGTCCGAAAATAGATTTAAGAAGACCAAAAACAGTATTATAAACCTGGATGACCATTTCTTCTGCAGCTTTCTTTTCAATTTGATCCATAAGTTTTTTTAGTCTTTCAACATATTGTTTAGATTCTTCAAGAAGAATGTCTATTTCCTTACCAGTTATTACTTTAATTTCCTCATGTTCATATTTTTTATATATTGTTACTATCTTTTCCAGGATTTTTGCATATTTCTCTTCAAGAATTTTTTCTTTCTGCACAAATAATTTTCTAATTACTGCCGGAGTTTCTTTAGGTGTTGGAGGTGGTAAACCATAAAGCATGATTGCTGCTTGACTAGGAGTTAGAACACCCCAGTAAATATCTTCTGTGACAATATCATTTAATTTTTTTCTAACATTATCTGCAACTTTTTCTCCGAGTGACATGAACATATCAATAGCTTCTGGGCTTGGCTTAATCTTCCCCATTTTTAGAAGGAGTTTCCAAGGCATGAATGCTCCTCTATCGTATAATGGAACCCCATCTCTAATCATGGTAAAAATAACTGGATGAGTATCTTTTACTGCTTCCCAGAATTCAGTAAGAATGTATACTTGGGGACTGAGTTTGTTCTTTACTCCAGCCATTCCAGAAGCTTCAAGAGCGTAACTGAAGATCATTGCTCTTAATTTTTCTCTAAGCTCATAACGACTCATTCGCTTTACATCAGTATCATCAATAACAATAAAAACATCAACATCGCTTGTCTTTATTGCTTGACCTCTGACAACAGAACCAACAATAACATAACTAACAACATATCTTTCGAATTTCTTTAGAATAAGTGTTTTATGAATATTTGCTGCCCTGAGGGCTCCAAGAGTTCCTTTATCATGAATTGGGAAAGACATTGAAATAGCATCAACATAAGGATATTTCCCATCAAAACATATCTCCCAAAGTTCTGGAACACTCTTGATATGAATCCATATTTTTGGTTTGATATTCTGGATAAGTTTTATTGCCTCAACCTTGATTTTAGGTATTTCTTTTTCATTGTCTTCTGGAACAAGAACGAGAACATGAATTAATTTTTCGTCTTTTTGTTTATCAACTTCTTCTTCATCTTCAATAATCTGAGAAGCCTGGGGAGGCATTATACTTATAGCCTCGATATATTTGTGTTTTTTTAGAAGTTGTTTCTTAAATATACTTAATTTCTTTCTTAACTTTTCTATATCTTGCTTTACTTTTTCTGGAATCTCTTTTTCAAGCTCCTTCATTTCAACAGCCTTGCGCGACTCAACCATTTGTTTTACAAGCTTGGCTGCTTTCTCAGGATCAATTTCAGGAATATGTTGATTTTTATTGTTCTTTTCTTTAGTCATGAAAATCTTAGCAAAAATCAGTTTTTAAACCTTTTTAAATGCTAATTATGAAAAGAAAAGTAAAGGTAGTAAAAGTAAAGTATTTAAGCAAGATTTTTTTGAGAGTAATATGGGCCTGTGGTCTAGTGGTATGACGTCACCCTTACAAGGTGAAGGTCGCTGGTTCGATCCCAGTCAGGCCCATTCCACTAATTCAAAATGTTCATAAGAAAAATATTTCAAAATAAGGTAGATGAAAGTGTCCACAGACATTTTATAAGATTCGGTAAAGGGACTTATGGAATGAAAGCAGTGATGAATGTAAGAAAACAAAAAGAGAAGGTCAAAATATCCACAACCTTCGAATATGCAATTGATTTTATTGAGTTTATTCTTTCTTTTGTTGATCCAATCAAGGTTTCAGGTCTTGTTTTGAATAGGCAAGAGATTCATGGACTTGAAGGAAAAAAGAAAAAGGGTTTATTTAATTATGAGCTTGACAAGGAGATAAAAAAAGAGGAATTAAACAAAATTTTGGAGGATTGTTATTTTGCTTTGTTAGATTGTAGTGTTCCTGGAATGGAACTGAAAGTTAAGAAAAAATTACCTAAACCAGGAAAAAGTAGTAAGAAAAATATCGGGGATAAATTCTGTGTCTTAAATCTTGAAAATAAATTCTGGCCACAGTTTCATAAAGAATTTTTATTTGATCTTCCAGAGAATTTCAAGAAAGCTAGAATTGAACATACTTATGTCATAAAAGAGATAGTAACTTCTCCTGAATTAAAAAAACAAGGAGATTTTGAAAAAATCAGGCAGGGAGCTAAAAGAAAAGGGCAGATTATAAGAAAAATGATTGTTGATGAAAAAGAGAGTGAGAATAAAAAAGATTTTGCTGTTTAATGTCTAATGTTTAATATTTAATTGCCGAGATTTGTCTCATACTTTCTATCAAAATCTATAGTAATGTTTTGACCAGCTGTGAAACTAGTATCAAAATTAACTACTCTTATGATGCTAGTATCTTTAAGCACATTTCCATAATTATCAATTATTTTTATATTATATCTTTTTAGTTTTCTCTTGGAAAGATTAATAGTTGGTTTCGGCTGTGTTGGTGCCTGATATTCCTCTCTTTCAATTGAATCTTCTTGTTTTTGTTCTGGTCTTTTTCTTGTTTCTACAGGATATTTATTCTTAAAAATATATTCTTCTTTTTCTGGTTGTTTTTCTTTTTGTTCTTCTTGTTCTTCTGGAAATTCAAAAGAAAGTTCTCTTTCGAGACCATTAATATCTCTTTTTGTTTCTTCTCTGGAAGGTATAAAATTAGAATCATAATAAAGCTGTCTGAAAACTTGTCTGTTAAAATTATAAAATCCTTTTATTTTATTAGAAATTGATTTTCTTGGTCCTGGAAGTACAAGACATGCAATTAATGCAATTGCTGATGCTGTTGTAATAACTCTATGCCATACTAATCCCATGACTACTAGCGAGTTATGACAGTTTAAAAATCTTTTGATTGGTGAGGGAAAATATAGAGAAAAGCAAGTTTTATAAAGCATTTTTTACTTCAATAATTATCATTTTTTGAGGTTAGGGTAGAATGAAATTAACACTAAATATAAATGTGGAAAATATAAGAAATGCCAAAAATACACAAACCCAGAGCAGGCTCATTGCAATATTGGCCAAGAAAAAGAGCATCTAAAGTTCTACCTAGTGCAAACTTCAAAGCTATTTCTAAAAAACATTCTGAGAATATGCTTTTAGGATTTATTGGATATAAAGTAGGCATGGCTAGTGTTTTATTAAAAAATCTTACAGCTCATGCTATGACAAAAGGTAAAGAGATCATTATGCCTATAACGATAATTGAATGTCCTCCAATGAAGATTCTTGCTGTCAGATTCTATAAAAAAGGTCTTGCTGCTTTTGATATTATTTCTGATAATCTTGATAAAGAACTGAAAAAAAAACTCAAAGTGCCTAAGAAAGAAAAGCAAGAAAAATTCAAACAAGCAATCTCTGAAGTTGAAAAAAAGATTAATGATAAAGATATCGACGATATAACTATGATTTGTTATAGTGTTGTTAAAAGAACTACCATAAAAAAGAGACCAGATATCATTGAAATTGGTATTGGAGGGACTATCAAAGAAAAATTTGAATTAGTAAAAAAGATGATGAATAAAGAAATAAATATGAATGACGTGTTTAAAGAAGGTCAGCTCGTTGATATTCATGCTGTTACTAAAGCCCATGGATTTTCTGGCCCAGTAAAGAGATTCGGAATAAGTCTAAAACAACATAAATCTGAAAAAGGTAGAAGAAGACCTGGTTCACTTGGTCCTTGGATACCTTCACATACTTCTTTTAGAGCTCCAATGGCTGGTCAGCTTGGTTTTTTTACAAGAATACAATATAACAATAAAATAGTTAGTCGGGGGATTATTAATGAAAAAAATATTAATCCTAAAGGAGGATTTAAACATTATGGCCTTATCAAAACAAATTATCTTCTTCTTAAAGGTTCAATTCAGGGTCCAAAAAAAAGACCTTTATTTTTAACTTATAGTTTACGGGAAAAAATTAAAACTAAAAAACAGAAATTTGAATTTATTAAACTAATTGAATAAAAAATAAAATGAAAATCCAGGTAATAAAAATAGATGGAAGCAAAATAGCAGAAATAGAATTACCTTCCTTTTTTAGAGAAAAGATAAGAGAAGATTTAATTCTTAGAGGTTTTCTTTCTCTTCAAATTCAACATAAACAACCTTATGGTTCATATATTCTCGCTGGAAAGGAGGTTTCTGCAAGCGGGAAACAAAGCCATAGGAGAAGAAAATACAAAACTTTGTATGGTCATGGGATCTCAAGGGTTCCTAGAAAAGTATTATCAAGACGTGGAAATAGATTTTTTTGGGTTGGAGCCTTTGCTCCAGGTACTGTCGGAGGAAGAGAAGCTCATCCCCCAATACCAATACAAAAAATAAAAAAGATTAACAAAAAGGAAAAGAGAAAAGCATTGGTAAGTGCTCTAGCAGCTACAAGTTCGGTTGGATATGTAAAGAGAAGATATGGAAAATATGCTCAAGAGATAAAGGAGATAAAATTACCTCTAATCATTGATAAAATTGAAGGAAAAGGCAAGGAAACTAAAAAGTTATTATTATCATTATTAGAAAAAAATGTTGGTGCACTTGCTAAAAGGCTTCTCACAACAGAAAAAAAAGTTAGGGCTGGCAAGGGAAAAATGAGGGGGAGAAAATATAAGAAAAAAGTTGGATTACTTCTTGTCATATCTAACGAGGAAAAAAAGAAAAAAATTAATTTTGATAATTTTGGAATTGAAACAATTGAAGCAAAAAAATTAAGTATTAATCATCTTGCTCCAGGAGCTGTTCCTGGCAGATTCACAATATATACAAGTCGAGCAATTGAAGAATTAAAAAATAGAATAAATAAGGAAGATAAGGAAGAAAAGAAAAAATGAAAGTTTTATTGAATCCTATTACAACTGAAAAGGCGGTTAGAATGATTGAAATAGAAAATAAAATCACTTTTTGTGTTGATAGGAGAGCAAGAAAGAAGGACATTAAAGAAGAAATTGAAAAAAGATTCAAAGTTAAAGTTTTTAGGATTAATGTTCATATATTAAAAAATAAAAAAATTGCATATATAAGGCTAAAAAAAGAAACTCCGGCCATTGAAATTGCAACTAAATTAGGAATGATTTAATGTTAAAATGGGAAAGAGAATAATTCAACAAAGACGTGGAAGAGGAACATTTACTTATAGAAACAGAAAAAAAGCATTTAAAATCAGGATTACCTATCCTCAAAAAGAAGGAGAAGCTGAGGTCCTAAAGTTAGTCAATTCACCAGCACATACTGCTCCACTTGCAAAGATTAAGCTTGGTAGAGAAATATTTTTTAATATAGCTTCTGAGGGCTTAATCGAAGGACAGAAGATAATGGTTGGGGGGGATAAAATTGATAAAGGAAACATAGTAGAATTAGGAAATATTCCTGTAGGAACCACCATATTCAATATAGAAACTTTCAAAGGCAGTGGAGGTAAACTTGTAAGATCAAGTGGAATAACTGCAAAAGTCGCAAAAAAGGCTCCCAAAGGAATAATTGTTGAGTTGCCATCAAAAAAAGAAAAATTATTTAATAAAAATGTGAGAGCAACTATCGGAATTGCTGCAGGTGCAGGAAGAATGGAAAAACCTCTTATAAAAGCAGGAAAAAAATGGCATATGATGAAAGCAAAAGGGAGATTGTATCCTAGAACAAGTGCGGTTAAAATGAATGTTATAGATCATCCCTTTGGTTCTGGAAGAGGTAAAAGAATAAAATCAAAAGTCCCTAAAAGAAATGCCCCTCCTGGAAAGAAAGTTGGATTATTAAGTGCAAGAAGAACAGGGAGGAAGAAGAAATAAAAAGTAAAAGGCAAGAAAAATGGTAAAAGAATTTTTATATCGTGGAAAAACCCTTGAAGAATTAAAAAAAATGGAAATCAGAGAATTTGCTTCTTTGCTTACTTCAAGAGAAAAAAGAACAGTACTTAGGCAGACTGACTCTATTGAAAGATTTATTAGAAGATGTAATAAAAAAATTCAAAGAGATAAAAAAATTAAAACACATTTAAGAGATATCGTGATAGTCCCGCAACTAGTTGGTTTGACAATTCATATTCATAATGGTAAAGAATTTATTCAAATAAATATTGTCCCTGAAATGATAGGACACAGGCTCGGAGAATTTGCAATGACTAGAAGAAAAGTAGAGCATAGTGCTCCAGGTATTGGTGCAACAAGAAGTTCTGCATTCTTGTCTGTCAAATAAAGATAAACAAAGATAAAAATAAAATGGAAAATAAAAACGAAAAACCAACACAACCAGTAAAAGAAGAAAAAAAGCCTGAAGTAAGAGAAGAAAAGCCAGAAAAGAAAGACGAAGTAAAGAAAGAGGAAGTAAAGAAAGAGAAAGAAGAGAAGAAACAACAGGAAGAAAAAAAGGAAAAGAAGAAAGAGAAAGAAAAACCAAAGAAAGAAGAAGCAGTTGTGAATGCAAAGGATCTACCTCTTTCAACAAAATACAGTATTGCAATATGCAATATAATTCGTAAAAAGAATCCTCAAGAAGCAATTGATATGCTTGAAAAAGTCCTGAGAAAGAAACTGGCCGTGCCTTGTAAAGGAGAAATACCTCATAGAAAAAGAGGACATAGAATAGGTAAGATATTAAGTGGAAGATATCCTATAAAAGCGTCAAATATTTTCATTAAACTTTTAAAAAATTTAATTGCAAATGCTAATGTTAATGGTCTTGATACTGAAAATATAATTATAACTAAAGCAGTAGCGAATATAGCAGCTAGACCAGTAAAACCAACTAGACTTGCTTATGGAAGAAAAAAATTCAAAAGAACCCATGTAGTTTTGATTGTAAAGGAAATTAAAAATAAAGAACCAGGAAAGGAACGAAAGAAAGAACAAAAAGGAAAAAAGAAAGAGAAGAAAGAAGAGAAGAAAAAACTGGAGATAAAGACAGGAGAGAAGAAAAAATGATAGAAAAAAAATTTATTGAAGCTAAAAAACAGGAACTTGAAATTAAGGAATATATTCGATTAAAATTTGGTAAGGGTAGAGTTAGTGATATTAAAATAGAAAGAACTCCCGTGGGTGAAAAGATAATTATTCATACGACAAAACCTGGATTAGTTATTGGTAAACGTGGGGAAATAATTCAAGAAATAGATAAAATATTAAAAGAAAAATTCAAATTAGAAAACCCTCAGATAGATGTAGCAGAAATAAATGAACCTTTCTTTGATGCTCAGACAGTTGCAGATAACATTGCTTTTCAATTGGAGAGGTTTGGCCATCTTAAATTCAAAATAATTGCTTATCGGGAATTAGACAAAGTAATGAAAGCTGGTGCTCTTGGAGTTGAAATTGTATTAGCAGGAAAATTACCAAGCGAAAGAGCAAAAACATGGAGATTTGCTTATGGATATCTTAAAAAAACAGGAGAAAACAAAGGAATAGTAAGACAAGCGAAAGTCACTGCAGAAACAAATCCAGGAACTATTGGAATTAAAGTAAGTATAATTCCAAAAGATGTTAAAATTCCAGATAAAATTGATGTGTCTTTAATAAAACATGAGATTGAAGAGGAAATTGAGGAAGTTGAAGAAAAAATACAAGAAGAAGAGAAAAAAATTGAGAAAGAAGAGAAAGAACTGGAGAAAGGAAAGGAAGGAAAAAAGAAAAAGAAAAGAAAGATAAAGAAGGTAAAAAAAGAAAAGGAAAAGGAAATTAAAGAAGAGAAGAAAGAAGAAAAAGGTGGGGAGAAAAAAGAGGAGGAAAAGAAATAAAATGGCAATAATAAAGAAAAAAGAAATAAAGAATATGGGAAAAAAGGAATTAATTAAAAAATTAGAAGAATTAAAAATGGAATTATTAAAAACAAAGAGTCAAAGAGCTAGCCATGGCGGACCAAAAAAAACAAAAGAAATTAGAAAAACAATGGCAAGAATTCATACTCAACTGAATCAAATTCAGTTAAAAAATAAAAACAAAGAAAAACAATGAATATATGCGAAAGGTGCGGTTTACCTAAAGAAGCTTGTGTATGTAAAGAACTTATTAAGAGTGAAGAGAAAATAAAGATAAGTAAAGAACAAAGAAGATACAGAAAATTTGTAACATTGGTTTCAGGAATTGATAAGGAAAGTATAAAAGAAATTGCAAAAAAACTGAAATCAGAATTAGCATGTGGCGGGACAGTGAAAGATAATGTGGTTGAATTACAAGGAGACCATACATCAAAAGTAAAAGGAAAACTTATAGAATATGGATTCAAAGAAGAAAACATAAGCGAATAAAGGTAAAGAAATAAATAAAAATAAGAAGGAAAGAAAAATGAAAAACAAAGAGATTTTAATAGGTAAAAAAATCAAAATAAGTAGTTCGCCAAACAAAGAGATTATAGGAATAACCGGAGAGATTATCGACGAAACAAGAAACCTTCTTATTATAAAAACAAGAAAAGGAATTAAAAAAATAATAAAAAAACAAATAGAAATTAAAGAAATAAAGAAATAGAAGAAAAAATATAAAGAAAATGGCAAGAAACAAGAAGAAAGAACAAAAAAATAAAGAAAATGGCAAGAGTAGTAATAGCTCCTGTAAAGACAGAAGATGTCCTTATCATGGAAAGTTACGTGTTCATGGCAGAATCTTTAAAGGAACAGTTAAAAAAATAATTGGGAAAAGAACAGCTGTAGAATTTGAAAGATTAATTTATCTTCCAAAATATGAAAGATATATGAAAAAGAAAACAAGATTACAGGCTCATATCCCAGATTGTATTAAAATAGCTATTGGAGATCTTGTGCAAGTTGGAGAATGCAGACCCTTAAGTAAAATAACCCATCACGTAATTTTAAAAAGATTATC
>JAUWNL010000040.1 GCA_030612665.1 archaeon | reverse complement strand
CCAACTTCGTAACATCATTGAAGTCAGGCATATCCTTCAATTTGTTGGATTCAGCAATGGGGGTAATAATTTTTTTGTTGATTTGATCGCCAATATCGGGTGTCCCTTTGAGAGCCACCATATCTTTAAAACTTGCACCTTCGGGAACATTTATCGGTGCATAAGGTTTTCCCGCCCATTTGTCACTAATGTATTTAATAAACAGCATAACCAACACATAATCTTTGTATTGGCTTGCATCCATTCCGCCCCTTAATTCATCACAACTCGCCCAAAGGCTGCTGTATAATTCCGATTTTTTTATTGCCATTTTATTTCCAATATCCTTTTATTCATCATTTTTATTCATTTGCTTTTATTTTAACCGCTTTATGCTTTTTTAGTGGCAGTTCATTATTCTTTCTTTTATCCTTTGCTATTTGGTTGCGAATCCTAGTCCTATTATTTGAAACAATAATGCGAGTTAGATTACTTTCCCATTCAATGTTCTTAATGAATTTTGAAAGTGACGCAAATTCTTCTAAGTCTTCAATAAATGAATCAATCCATTTATAATATTCCCATCCCTTGCTAAAGAATAAGGCTTGAAATTTTATTTTACTGTTAACTTCAATGCTAATTTTTCTTGTCACTATATTACTATTATCAGGAATTCCCAAATAGTAATATTCAAAACTTCTTGGAAAATTATCAGAATACCCTTCATTTTTAATGTTTATTTCGAGTGTCATTTTTGTGTTATCTAAAATTAGAATTCCATTATTATCTCGCTCAACTTTGGTTCCAGTAGGAAGGATTAAGTCGAATTTTGAAAAACGAGATCCATCTGTTCCAAAAATTTTTATAATTTCTCCTTTTTCTAATTTGTCAAGCA
The DNA here is from genome assembly GCA_030612665.1 of archaeon. Taxonomy (GTDB): domain Archaea; phylum Nanobdellota; class Nanobdellia; order Pacearchaeales; family UBA284; genus JAUWNL01. The sequence goes on along the minus strand of JAUWNL010000040.1, from coordinate 1,158 downwards.
AATTTGCTTTTGCAAATTTTGCTCTGTCAATAAATGGGGTGGACAGAAGGTTTATAATCCGATTTTCCAATAGGATTTTGGGAAAGTCTGCTATGGAATATTTTTTAATTAGTTTATCAGAGAAATAATATCCATTAAAATATGTAGAAAGGTGATCAGATAGTTCTTCTATTATCAAGTACTCCAAAGCTTCATCCAGAATCTTGTAAGACTTTGATTTTTTCTTCTTATCTGAAGTTTCAACTTTAACAATTGAAGAATAGCCTACATTATTGTTTTCTTTTGAGTTATTATTGAATAGCTCATAAACAATCTCTCCTGATGATTCTCCCAGCTTTTCCTCCCAGTGTTTTTTTAGTGCTTCATTTTCAAGAAAGACAGCTGAAAGAGTATCTTCAAGCTTTTCTGATAATTTATATCTATCTATTCGTACTACATCATTACTCTCTTTCTTGAACACAAGAAGTCCTGAAATACTAATCGTTCTATTGCAAGATCTTAATAAAGAGCAAATAAGATAAACAAGCACAATACAGATTATGACAATGCCCATGATTAATAAAGCAATCTCTCGATTTTCAAAAAGAGTAGTTATGTAGCTTGCAAGAATACTCGTACCAAAAGCGAGTAATAATGCTACAGAAATGAGCTTCAATAAGTTCTTTCGCCTTGATAATATGTCTGCCAGTAATCCTTTTCTTTCTTCTTTCATATATTATTTTTCAATTACACTAAATGTCCATATATGTTCATTGCTCTTACACTGCCTAATTGGTTGAATATAAATACAACTCATTTTTCCCCTTATATTAATTTTATCTCTTTAAAACTTGAATGCTTATCTTTACCTATTATAATATGATCTAAAACCTCAATGCCTAACAATTCTCCAGCTTTAATTAATCTTTTTGTCAGGGAGACATCAAGCTCACTTGCTTCGACATTTCCGGATGGGTGGTTATGGATCAGGATAACTGCTGCTGCTCTGTCGGAAATTGCATCTGCAAAGACCTCCCTTGGATGAACTAAAGACTGGTTTAAAGTACCTATAAAAACTGTTCTTTTTTTTATTAAATTATGAGCTCCGTCTAAGGTTAGGGTTACAAAATGCTCCTGCTTCTTTTTTCTTAAATCCTGCACCAGACTGACAATATCTTC